>CAZZPN010000009.1:0-15578 GCA_964655495.1 uncultured Oscillospiraceae bacterium | reverse complement strand
CATTGCCGGGATATATATCAGTTTCAGGATAAAACCAATACCACCCCATAGTTGGCGCAGAGTAACGGTCGATATATTGCTTATTGTAATCGGAATGTTCTTTAATAAAGTTCCTGTAGCTTCTGAAAGGATAATCATACGCGCCTATTCTGCCTCTTGCAAGCCACAAAGACGGTCTCATTGTTGCATACTCTATAAGCGGAGTGTAATTACAATTTTTAATAACCTCATGTGTAAACAACGCAGCATAGTACCAACCTTCCTCTTTCTCATCACAATGCTGATAAATTCCGTCTAAAGCATCAAGATATATCATTGAAAAACCGCCCTCATTATAGGTTTTTGCGATATTTCTTGCAATCTGCAAATACAAATCAGAGCTTGGCACCGGTGCAAAACCATGATAATATCCGTCAAGCTGATAGATTTTTTCTCCTTTTTTATGTGATGAAGCTTTTGTTCCTGCCCAACCACGACTTACAACCTTAAATCCGTTATCGTCATTTTCAAATTTTATTATTTCCTCACCAATAAGTATAAACTGTGTGTTTCTTCTCATAAACCCAAAATCATTGCTTATATGTGCAGTTGATTCTAGGGTAGAAACAAACCGTTCATTTTCGTCTATATCGCATTTTAAGGTATATGTTCCAATAGTTCCGAGCTGCTTTTGATATTCAGGAATTGAAAGAATGGTATCGCACGCATAATCTATATAGAAAGAATATGTATGAAGACCTGCTGTCATATCCCGTTCTTTTAAAACATCAGTAACATTCTTTTTAAATTCAGCGCCATTTTCATATCTTGCGTACTTAAAATCGCCCTGACGGTAAACACAGTCAGGCTCCTTATGAAAATCAAGCTGGTCAATTCCTGCAGATTTAAAGAAATCAACATTTTTTTCTATAAATTCTTTTGATGTTTCATAAAGCAAAATATAGTTTGAAAAATTAATTTTTGCATCTCTGCCCCATGCACCGCCTATTTCTGAAAAAAGTCCGGTTTTCTTGTCAATTGTAAGAGATGCTTTTTTTATAATCTCTTTCTGCTCTGTTATTGGAGCTATTATAAGCGCATACTTTGCGCCCTCATCTTTTAAGTGTCTTACTGCCTCTGCTTTTGTTTCGAGGCTTTTACAATCAGGATAAAAGCAAGGGTTTGCCCAATATGTAAGCGCAATTCCACAAGCTGCAGTATTTTTCTTATCTGAATAATCATAATTATATTTCACATGAGCCATTCTTAACTTAAAAGCTTCTTCCGGCAAATTTGTTATAAGCTCAAACGAAAAATAGTCTTCAAATATTTCTGTCTTTATTTTAAAGCCTCCGATTTTTGTATTTATATTAAATACTCCATCTTCAAAGCTGTAATTTTCAGGTTCAATAATTGTTTTTTTATCTTCTCCAATAAGAGAAAAGAAATATGTTTCTTCTCCCTTTATGTCTTTACCGGTTATCTTATCAATTACACTTGTTACAGACAAATCTTTGTCCGATAAAATTAATTTTACATAACTGTTCTCTAAAATCATAAAAACCTCCATGCGTTTCAAGCACTGTTCTTTATTTCTTGAGGGAGGAAAAATTTCCTCCCTCAAATAAACTATTCTATTGTATAAAGAAAGCAAAAAATTTTTTTAACGAACTTCTTTATACTTTTTCTTAAGGTTTATTCTTGCTTTTCCTGTAAATTCGTCTTCACCGCAAATTTTTTCAACTGCTATCCGTACGCTGTCTTCCGATATCGGCTGATTCATGTTTACAAAAGTATGAGCTCTCGGATAATAATCCTCTGCCATGTACTGAAGTCCGTAGTTTACAAAAATAGCCTTTTCTCTCTCTACAAGGTGAGATGCCCATAGTGTTGAACAGCAATGACCTTCTCTGGTGTCACCAAATCCATGTGCAAGCATATAATGATGGCTGAACACTACAATTACTTTATCATAAGGATCAGTAATTGCACGGATTTCCTCAACAAAGCAAGTAAGAAGATATTCCTGGAAATCTACATTATAGCCTTTATCTTTAAGCTGTTGTGCAAAATTCTTTATAAGTCCCATTTCATGCTCATCCATAGCGTTACCAATAACAAGAATTCTTTCATTATCCTCTTTTTTAAGAGGCAAAGCATTAATATTATTTCTGTAAAGCTCAGGTGCACCATTAAGCACTTTTTCCGCAGTAGCATTGATAAATTCCTTATCAGCTTCAATTCTCTTTCCCTTGTGCTCATCTATATATGCTCTTAATTTTGCAATTCTTGAAAGTGCGTCATCAAGTCTTGACATTGGAATTTCGCCTGATTCAAGCTGTTTTACTATTTCATCACAAGCCTCAAGAGGTGGCCATAACAAAACATCTGCGCCTGCCTTAAATGCCTGAACAGCTTCTGCAATCTGGTCACCAAATCCGCAACCGCCCATAGTAAGTGCATCTGTTACAACAACACCTTCAAAGCCGAGCTCTTCTTTTAGTAAGCCTGTTGTTATTTTGTGAGAATATGTAGCTAAAGGCATATATCCGTTTTCATCCTCGTCAGACCAGCAAGGAAGAGCTGTATGTGTAGTCATAACAGAAAGTACGCCTGTTTTGAATAATTCCTTATAGCAATATCCATATGTCTTCATCCATAAATCAAGGTCCATATTGTTAATATCAGGTCCCATATGTCCGTTTACATGATTCTCGCCTACTCCAGGAAAATGCTTGATTGTTGAAATTATGCCGTTTTCCTGCAATCCTTTTACCATCTCGCTATAAACCGCAACATTATATTCAGGCTCGTCTGTACCTTGTCTGCCAAGTCTATGAATTGCATATTTGCAATAATCCATATCAATGCATGGTGTTAAAATCCAGTCAATATCGTGATAATTCATCTTCATCGCTACTGATTTTCCGCAGTCATACGCAAGGTTTACTGCATCCCTGCATGAAGTAAGCGCTACATCATACTTAGGACCATTTGTACCTTCTACTGCCATACCGTCAGCACAAAGTATGAGTGGATATTTTGAATATTTTCTGCATTCTTCCATAAAACTTCCCACGGAAAGATTGCCATCAACCATCAGTTCTCCACCCAAATCAGCATCAACAACGGAATTGACACAGTAAACACTTCCGACAGGATATTTTTCAAAAAAACTTTTGAAACTTTTCTCTCTTTTTATGTCGTGCGGACACGAACAAAATGTTTGTAATACTTTTTCTCTTAATGTAAGTTTTGAAAAATCGATTTTCATTTTTTAGTCTCCTTTTTGTATTATACTTTTATCGCTCTTAAAATTATTTTCCCGGAAATGTCCCCTGGAGCATATATTTCTTTTTAATATTAAGTCTTGCCTTGCCGGTAAATTCTTTTTCACCACAAATGCGGTCTGCAGCAACTTTTATGGTGTATTCATTTATCGACTGATTCATATTCACAAATGTATACGCAAGCGGATAATAATCCTCTGCTATATATTGAAGGCCATAGTTTAAGAATATAACCTTCTTTCTCTCAACGAGATGAGATGCCCAGGTAGTAGAACAACAATTTGCTATTCTTCCATCCGAGAACATATGCGGAAGTATATAATCATGACTTAACACTACAATAATCTTATCATAAGGGTCTGTTATTTTACGTATTTCCTCATGGAAACAGGTGAGCAAATATTCTTGGAAATCAACGTTATAACCCTTGTCTCTCAAAAGACCCGCAAACTTCTCTATAAGTCCCATTTCTTTATCGTCCATAGCGTTACCGATTACAAGTATTTTCTCATTATCCTCTTTTTTTAGCGGCAAAGCATTGATTTTGTTTTTATAAAGCTCAGCTGCACCTTCCATAACGCTATACGCCGTTTTTTCCACAAATTCAGGCTCAGCTTCAATACGCTTTTCTTTATGCTCATCAATATATTCTCTTAATTTTGCAATTCTTGAAAGGGCATCCTCAAGTCTTGACATTGGAATTTCTCCCGATTCAAGCTGTTTTACTATTTCGTCACATGCTTCAAGCGGCGGCCATAATAAAACGTCCGCACCTGCTTTAAACGCCTGAACAGAATCTGTTATCTGATTTCCCGTTGCCATACCTCCCATAGTAAGAGCGTCTGTTACAACAACACCTTCAAAACCAAGCTCTTCCTTTAAAAGTCCCATTGTTATTTTAGAAGAGTAGGTTGCGAGTGGCATATATCCGTTTTCCTCTTCGGTTGTCCAGCAAGGCAGTGCTTGATGTGATGTCATAACAGAAAGCACCCCTGTTTTGAATAATTCTCTGTATGAATATCCGTAAGTAGCCATCCAGGTTTCCAAGTCAAGATTATTAACACCCGGTCCCATATGTGAATCCATATGGTCGCAGCCTGTTCCGGGGAAATGCTTTAATGTCGCGATTGTTCCGTTGTCCTGCATCCCTTTTACAACCTGAGCGTAAAGTTCAACATTATACTCCGGTTCATCAGTTGTATGGTTATTTATTCTGGCACCCTTATATTTGCAGAAGCCCATATCCATACACGGCGACAAAATCCAATCTATATCATTATAACTCATCTGCATAGCTCTTGCTTTTCCGCTGTCATAAGCAAGTTCAAGCGAATTGCAGGCTCCGAGAGATGGTCCGAAGCTTGGTGTTTTTACGCCTTTTATTTCCATACCGTCGGCACAAAGTATAAGCGGATATTTAGAATATTTCCTGCATTCCTCCATAAAGCTTCCAACAACAAGACCGCCTTCAATCATAAGCTGTCCCATATTCGCATCAACTACAGAATTCGCAACATACACACTTCCCACAGGATATTTTTCAAAAAACTGCTTGAAGGTTTTTTCTCGTTTTATATCGTGAGGGCATGAACAAAATGTCTGTAATACTTTTTCTCTTAATGTAAGTTTTGAAAAATCGATTTTCATTTTTTAGTCTCCTTTATTCAACAATAACAATTCTTATGCCTGACGAATCATACTTGTAGCAAACAATATCACCGGCGCTTATTTCATCTGCAGAAATCATTTCATAAACATCTGCTTCAATTCTTTTTATAATCATAGGATTTTGATAGAAGTACGCTCTTCCGTCATCAAAAAACATTCTTTTTGAATCTGATTTATAAATTGGTTCTTTTACCCAACCGCTTGGTGGAGTATTAAATACAGCTTCAAGCTTTACAGGAGTTCCGTTTAATTTTATATCTGCATCCGAAAGCTTCACCATTGTGTATTCAATATACATATTATCACTTGTTATGAGACTTGCATCTGCTTGTGATACAATAAACTTGACTTCCTTTCCTGAAGAAAGCACTGTTATTTGTGGTTTTGCTTTTTCATCATCATAAACAACAGATTTTGAGGTTACGATACCCCTGTTTAAACTAATACCCGGTCTTACTCTGAAAGTATCGGTTGCACCGCTTATAAGTATCAATCTAAAATTTGAGTTTATACCGCCGTCTCCGTAAAAACGCACCTTGACGCCGTCTGTTTCAGTGTTATATATGTCTGTCCAGGATACTATTTCGGTATAAAGCTTACCATCTTTCTGTTTAAGGATAGTAATCGGTTCTCCGTTAAAATAAAGTATATTATCGTTTACTGTCATACGCGCAGGTGTATCATAAGTAAAGCTTGTTACACTTGCTACTGTTGCATCCTTTGAAGAATCTCCGCCTGAATCTTTATAACCGTAATACATTGAAGGACTTTTAATCTCTGTTATTTCATCTTTGTCGTTTAAGATAAACTCGAACACATTGTCCGCCTTAACTGTGTCCTTTATACTGATAATTTCATTCAGAGTTTTTCCGCAGGTAAGGTTACAGTTGTTTGAAAGATTAAGCTCCTTTGATTCTCTTGTTCCCTCAAATGAAAGAACTTTTAGCTTTATCTCACTATTAAAAGTATCTGTAATCGCACCTTCTATAATTCCCAAAAACTGTTTTTCGCTTGTATCACCTTCAATGTAGGATGAAATATAACGGCAAAAGCCCGAGGCATCAAAATATGCTGTAATCTTATTATTGAAAAGATAAGTAAGATTTCCGTTTTTCGCATAAGAGCCTGACGATGTTTTTACATATATATCGGTATATTTATTATAAATTCCGTTACCGATTTCTATTTCATCAGCACTTACGGACAATAAAACATCTGAAATTTTCTTTTCACTCGCAATTATAACAAGCTTATTATCCGAAAGATAATAATCAAAATATGTATTTGCTCTTAATTCTTTGATATCTGAGCCTTCAGAATTTTTATATACCGTTATTCTTGATAAGTAATCAAGCTTTTCTATTTTTTTATTATCGTTATCCCCTGAGATGAATTTTATATATTCACCCGTTATTTCGGAAATAAGACCTCCCTCAGTAAGATCCCAGGATTCTATATACGAAATCATATTATCCTTGATTACAACCTTTACAAATTTATCGGTAAGATAAACAGGCACACTTGTTTCATACATATTATATTTAACCTTAAAATCATCTGTTGTCTTATAGTTCCTTTTATCATCATACAGTCTTATATATTCAATATAATCACCACTGTATTTATTGTTGGGATTTTCATCAGAGTTGACAGCAGCAACGGTTGTAAATCTTATTTCTACATTATTTGCAAGTGCGATATGCACTATTTTACTTTCGTCGTTATCAACCCATAATGTAACTTCTGCGTTCTCATACATAAAAAGGTTTATATCTGTCTCTGATAAGAAAACTTTCTTCTCATTTATCGCATATTTCGTCTTATTTGATGCAAAGACATTTCCTTTTATAACAACACTCGCAGAATAAGGAGTATCATTTATATCGGTTATAATACCTTTATATAAGCTGATATTGTGCTTATCTGCAAAAACAGATTTTTTAACGCCTGTTCTTTCTAAATTTATACCACTTTCTGAAATCGTAATAGAATAATCATCATATTCGTTCTTCAAAATCATTTCAGCAGCTTCAAAAAGTCCTCTTACAGTAACATTTTCATTGGCATCGGTTTTTATTTTACCTAAAATTCCGAGCTGTGAAGCGACTTTTCTATAACCTTCAGGATAAGTGCCGAACGCATTGGCAAGTGTTTCATACCCTGCAATTACCGAAAGAACTTTATAAACATTATCAATACTTACAGTACCTTCAGGTAAGAAAGTGCCGTTTCCCGTTCCGCTGAAAATTCCGGCATTATACGCGTTATTGATATAACCCGAAAAGTCTGTCGTATCTGTTACATCTGAAAATGCAGTTACGCATTTTTCATAATCCTTGCCGTCGATAAGCTTAGAAACAATATAAGCAAGATGTGTTCTTTTTGCTGCTGAATCAAAATCTGTCTCACCTATACCTTCCAAAGTAATCCCAAGCGCCTCAAGATTATCAAATGCTATGCTTTCTTCTTTAGAATAAGCTGACAAAGGCAGGCACATTAAAATAAGTGCTGCAATAAAAATTACACTTAATTTCTTTATAGTTCTCATAATCCCACCACCTTAGATAAACCGTAAATCATTTTTGCTGTTTCAGCACGCGTAGCATTTTTCTGTGGCGCAAACATATTATCGCCAACGCCGTTTATGATATTATAATATCTCATTTTGTTGACTGCAGACTTTGCGTAGTCGGAAATATCATTATCGTCAGAAAATTTTTCGATTACCGATAAATCAGCCGTCATTCCATATTTATCGAGTATTCTTGCAGATATAGTTGCCATCTGCTCTCTTGTGATATATTCTCCGATACCAAAGCTTCCGTCAGCCATACCGGAAACAAGACCATTTTTCGATGCAATAGCTATATAATCATAAGCCCAATGGTCTTTATTTACATCAGAAAATTCCGCTTCAACTCCGCTTGTGTTAATATTTAACAGACAAACAACCATTTTCACAAATTCTTCTCTTGTTATCTTATCTCCCGGACGGAATTTTTTGTCTTCCGGTTTTGAAATAACACCCTTATTTGTAAGAGCTATTATGCTTTCTTCTGCCCATGAATAGTCGGAAATATCAGCAAACACTATTTCATTTCCGCCAGGTGTAGTCTGAGTATCCGAAGGTTCTTCGGGAGTAACCGGAGGTGTGTATGAAGAACTGCCTCCGCTTGACGAAGAAATACTTCCCTCACTTGTCTTATCCGAGCCCGGCAGTGAAGTAGAATTTGAAACATTAAGAATAAATGATGAAGCCGAAATATCAGTTTTTACATCATAACCGTTAAAATCAAAAATAAGATTACCGCTGTAATTCAGTGTATATGAGCCGACCGACGCAGCTGTGAACGATACATTAAATAACAATTCATTATCATATAAACTGTTATATGTAAATTCAACTGTCGCACTATCATCATCTTTTGTTATAACAGCTTTTCCGTTTTGATTCTCAGCAACCGTGATTGAATCAATGATTGTTTTTTCGGTACATTCAAATTTCAAAATAACCTTTTTCAATTTGTCCTGTTTAACTGAAGCATTGATATCCTTATTAATGCCCTGACCGTATTGGGCACTCACACTGGATAATGCAACCGAAATATCCAATTTGCCGCTTTCTTTTTCAAGGTATTCATCAATCACTTCGTTAAGACTCGCGATATAACTATCAAAATCTGCTGCCGAAATTGCACCAACCGCTGTTACAAAGGCTGCTTTATTACTTTGAATAAGATTTACTTTATTGTAGTCAATACCTATTTTTCCGCAGTTTTCTTCATTATATATGATATTTTCTGAAGCACTTTGTCTTAACAGTTCATAAACATACATTTTATCATAGTAGCTGTAAAATTCATTCATGCTGGTAAGATTATATTCGATAAAATGTGTATAAAAAGCATCCTTATCCGAAAGCTTTGCCATATCAGCACTTATATCACTTGTGAAATATTCTTTATTAGCATCGAACGCAGCTTCTACAAGCGAAGCAGTCGTTGCAGCTTTAAAATCTTCTGCAATATCATTCTTTTTATCTTCATCTACATAGATAAAATCGCCAATTTCTTTTTTAGTACCTGTATATTGAATTTCAACATATACTGTATATGTATCCGACTCACTTCCCGAAGGCATTTGTAAATTAAGTATAACTTCACCGCCGTTTTCGCTTACAGCCTCGTCTAAATATGTTTTGTCGGAAGTACCTTTTTTGGAAATATATGCTTTTGCATATCTTCCGTCAATCGTTTTACTATGGGAGCCGTATAAAGTACCTTTTACAGTTATATTTGCATCCGAAATTCCCGATTCCGCAACAACAAAATTTGAAACTCCGTCTGCTTCTTCTCCACCTGTTGAGAAAGGAACTGTCTTTGAAGCTTCCATATCTCCCCACTTACTTGAAATTCCGCTTACAGTTACTTCATAATCGGTGTATTCCAAAAGCGTATCTTTTAAATCGATGTTTATCATATTATCGGAAATTGAAGCGTCAAAATCAAGATTTTTTCCGTCAGAGGCGGAAATCACGATTTGGTTTGTTATTGCTTCAGTTGTAATTGGGTCTGTCATATGGATTTTCATCGTATCTGCTGAAGGAGTTATAAGGTTTGTTCCCAAAACCGGATAACCGCCTACATAAAGTGCCTGAAAATCAATAGCTTCGATAAGTGTAAAGGTTAGCTTTCTTAAATATAAATCACCATACGGTTTTGTGTATTTGATAATATTTTTACCTTTTTGAAATTTCAAAATAAGGTCTCCGCTTTGGGAAACGCTTGTTGTAGCCCAGGTAGTTGCTTTATCAACAATTACATTCAGCGCGCTTCCTGTTGTCTCATTTTGAAAATTTACCCATTCGCTACCGTAATTATAATATTCGATTGTAATAAGGTAGTCTCCATCCTCAGGGACATCAACTTCCCATTTTACCCATTCATCATTACTTGTATGGATATAAGTTGAATTCTTGCCGGGATCTTCCGAATCACTGGTATTATAACCCACACCTTGTCCGCCCGGAATATAATCCTTTACATCTTTTTCAATTACAGTAGTTTCAACCTCGCTTGGTGAAACTTTTTTAACTTTAATATCTTTTATTTTGATATCAGCGCCTGAAGCTTCGATTTTCAAAGTTTTTTCGCCATCTTCAAAAATGAAATCACCTATGTTTGAAATTTCAGATGAAGCCTTTGTTGCTATAAGCTCATCATCGATGTAAACATTCAGATAAGCTTCGCTTTCTTCTTCTAAAACGGCTGAAATATTAAACACATCAACAGCAGTATTGATTTTAAAGGTTACACTTCCGCCGTCTGAAATATTAAACGCACCGTTATCCTCGGTTGCATTTGTAAGAGAATCTACATCAGAAGCTGAAAGAGTTTTTTCGTCTTCTATTGGAGGAATCGGCGGAGCTACATAGTCACCTGTTTTTTTAAAGGTGACAAAAGCCATAAACATAACACCGCTTTTAATTTTTACAGTAACAGAATTTCCTTGAGCGATATTAAGATTATTCTGTGACGAATTCTTTGCAAAAGCATAATAGGAGTTGGTAGCCGCTGCGCTTATTGTCGCAGTTACTTCACTTGTATTATTAATTATCTCCATTTCACAAGCACCGTTTCCGGTTGAGCCTTCAATTTCAATACTATATTCAGCGGACTCACCGTCAAAATCAAATGTTACATAATGAGCATTATTCCCTCTCATTAAAAGCGCTTCTTTTCCGTAGTCGTAAGATGGTGAAAATTTGTCAATTGATTTTGTTTCAAGTGCGTTCAAATCACTTGCTGAATAAACCTTGGTGTAACTTGTCTGTTCATTATCTTCTGTATTATCTCCACTTTCTTCATTATCTTCGCCGGATGAAGGTGGATTAAGTGCTGAAACAAAAGTTAAAGTAAGCTTCATAAGCTTTAAAGCGCCATCGGGCGATAGAACAGTTACAGTGTGTGATCCTTCTCCAAGGCTTATCTCGCCTGAATATGTTGTATCTTTATAAGTGCTGCCCTTTACAAGAGATGAAATTGTCAATTCTTCACCCTCATCAAAGGTTATTTTCAAGCTTCTGTCAAACAGTGTTTGTGTATTAACAGTAAGAGAATATTTTCCCGCGTCTGTAATTTCAAAGCTTCTTGTAACTGAGCCATTTGTTGTCATCGAAAGTCCAGTTCCGTCGTCCTGTGCATTTATAACGACCTCCCCTTCGGCAAAAGCCGAAAGGGAAATCATATTAAATAACATTGAAACCACAACCAAGAAAACTAAAGCACATTTTCTTTTTGTTTTTATCATATAAATTCCTCGCTATCTAATTTTATTGTACACCTGCTGCTTCCTTTATAGCGGTTGCTTCTACTGAAGTATTTGAACCAATTGTTCCAACAGTTATATATGTTGAAGGGGCTTTGTAAGCTGTGGTATCTGAATAGTTGTCATAGAATGATATTTCACCATACTGACCTACTGTGCTATCAGGAACACAAAGCCATCTGTCGCACTGTTCAATAACATTATTGTAAGCTGTGATGTTACATGAACCGTTATCAAGATAAATACCGCCGTAGCCACCTGTCATACTGCTTGTAGGATCACTGCTCTTTATCATATAGTTTCCAAATATTTTTGTGCCCGTCATTTTTCCGTTTGTGTAAATATGAGCGCCATCTTTGAGTGCAGTCATAACATTTTCAATTAAGTTATAGCTGATTTCATTGTTTGCGCAGTATTTAGCATCCCAGGTTCCCCAGCCCCAGCCTAAAGATATACCTGAATATGGAGTATTTTTAATTGTATTTTGGGTAATCTTTGTATCTTTTGCATAGAACACTGTAACTGCAGGTGAAGTTGAATACTGAAGCGAAATATCAGTTATTTCGTTATTTGAAACTATATTTCCTTCACACATTTTTTCTAAATATTCGTCTGTATAATGTTTAGTATTTCCTACTCTTATAGCGCCTGCAGCAGTATTGTAAATAGTATTTCCGTTAATTGTACAGTTTTTAACACCTTCGTTAAGCGTAAATGCCACTGAACCGATGTTTTTAATTGTATTTTTATTAAATTCAATATTTTCACAGTTATTTAAGCTAATCTGACCTGCAATAAGATCACCCTGACCTAAATAAGATTCCTGTCCGGCAGCTGTTTTATAGCTGTCTGCCTGACCTATGTAAAGTCCGCCTTCGTTTGGATAATTCCAAGCACCGTTTTCAAATACTATATTTTCAAATGCAATATTTGTAGCCTTTTCGCTCTCTGTTCCGCAAATGTTTATTAAGCCCTCTGATACAGGAACAAAAATTGAGTTTATAGTTGTATCTGAATTTTTGTAGTAGGTAATTGTTTTTGCATCTTTGTCAAATGAAAATTCGCCTGCTTCATCTGTTAAGCATACACAATTTTCAAGATAAAGCTCAGCTGTTCCTTCTGTTATTCTATTTTTTGTTTCATCTGTCGAATAAGAAAATCCATCTCCGAGAACAAGCGCAGTTTTATCATTTTCAAGTGCTATAACCTCTTCAATAGTGAAACGGGATTTTAACCATTCCCAATCATAAACAAGCTCTGCTGATGTTTCATCCGCAAGACCTTGTGGTAAAGAAGCTGTATCAACTATAATACCTGTTTTTTCACCATCAGAATAAATTGCTCTTTCTCCTGCAATCAGACTGCCCTTAGACATTGTTGCAGGCTCTCCGTTTACATAAAGCTGTCTTGCATCAACATTTACTGTTGCAGTTACAATATTACCTGTTGTATCAAAATCTGTAACCGCTTTACCACCGTTTATAACAGTTTTTCCGTTTGTATTACCCTGATAAATAATTTTGTTACCATTAACACCTGAATCTGCCTGTGTAAAATTAATCGGCTCAGTAATAAAGTAGTTGCCTTCTTCTAATACAACATAAACATCTGTATCCAAGCCCTGTTTTGCATTATTTACAATTTCTTTTGCTCTTTCTATGGTAGCAACAGGGGCACTATAGCTTCCATCATTTACATCTTTACCGTTATTTACAGATACAAAGATTTTATTTACTTCCAAAGAACTGTTTTTAAGAGTATATGGAACCATATCCTCCCAGAAGAAGATTTTGTATGTATTTCCTTCTTCAGCAGTTACATTAAGAGTAATTTTGCTTCCGGTGTATTCTTTTGTATCAGCGCATTTGAAATTATCTGAGCTGTCATAGATTGCAAAGAATACGCCTGTTCCGCTATTAATCCAATCTGCTTTAACTTCTAAAGTCATAGCTCCTGCCTCAAGCTCGTTTACAGCTGTTCCTGCACTGTTTTTAAGAACGATTGAAGGTGCTGTTCTTTCATCGTATATAGCCGTTGCATAATCACTTAAAAGAGATGTTATTTCTCTATATACATTTTTCTTGAGTAAATTTACTACGCTTTCGGGATAGAAAATACCATCAAGGTCATCAGTTGGTGATATCAAACCGATATTCTCAAGGGCAGCTTGTGCTTCGCTATGTGTATCTGCATCTGAAAATGCTTGTAGGCAAGCATAGTAATCTGTTGCAGAAGTCATATACATTCCGATTGCTGAAAAGTCAATTGAACCCTTTTCAACCTGTATTTTCAATAAACTTTCACTTGCACCGAAATTAAGAAGTGTTACACTTTCATTTATTCCTGCTTTTAAGAACTTATAAGCAGAATTATCTCCCGCTGTTATTTTTATAAGAGTATCTGTTTTCGCTTCTGCTACCAATGGCAACATATAAAGGCTTTCAGCTGAATTTATTTTAAAATCAACATAGTTTCCTTCATTCAATGTCAATACATCACCATTTAATAAACCATTTGTAAGTAAAATATCAGAAGTTGAATAATCATTTTCAACAGGAAGCAATTCATCAACATAGGTGAAAACAACTTTTGACATAAAGATTACACCTTCAGTTACTTTTACTGTTATTTCATCACCATTGTTAATTGAAAGTTCTTCTGTTCCTGCGGTTGTTATAAAGTTATAGTATGATTCTGCATCTGCAACAACGATAGATGTTTTTTCATTTGTTGTATTATTTATTACTTCAACTGTAGCAGCACCACCTGAGGTTGAACCTTCTATTATAGGTGTGTAGATTGCTGATCCACCGTCAAAAGTAAAGGTTACATAATGGCTGTTTGCACCTCTCATTAAAAGTGCTTCTTTTCCGTAATCATAAGACGGAGAAAGTTTTTCAACTGATTTTGTTTCAAGTGCATATAACTCTGCTGCTGTATTTGTATATCTATATCCGCATGTTTTTTCAAGCACAACCTTTGACATAAAGATTACGCCTGAAGTTACTTTAACAGTTATTGTATCACCGTTTTTGATTGAAAGTTCTTCCGTTCCAGCAGTTGATACAAAAGTGCTATATGAACCTGCATCTGCAATGCTGACAGACACACTTTCATTTGTTGTGTTATTTATTACTTCAACTTTTGCAGTTCCACCT
Source organism: uncultured Oscillospiraceae bacterium (assembly GCA_964655495.1). Taxonomy (GTDB): domain Bacteria; phylum Bacillota; class Clostridia; order UMGS1840; family UMGS1840; genus UMGS1840. Next base: position 1,156 of record CAZZPN010000009.1, on the reverse strand, counting down.
GAGGTTGAGCCTTCTATTATAGGTGTATAGCCTGCCATTTCACCATAAAATGCAAATGTTACATAATGACTGTTTGCACCTCTCATTAAAAGTGCTTCTTTTCCGTAATCATAAGACGGAGAAAGTTTTTCAACTGATTTTGTTTCAAGTGCATATAACTCTGCTGCTGTATTTGTATATCTATATCCGCATGTTTTTTCAAGCACAACCTTTGACATAAAGATTACGCCTGAAGTTACTTTAACAGTTATTGTATCACCGTTTTTGACTGAAAGTGCTTCTGTTCCAGCAGTTGATACAAAAGTGCTATATGAACCTGTAGCTGCAACGCTGACAGACACACTTTCATTTGTTGTGTTATTTATTACTTCAACTTTTGCAGCACTGCTTCCTGTTGAGCCTTCAATTATTGGTGTGTAGCCTGCTGTTTCTCCGTCAAAAGTAAAGGTTACATAATGACTGTTTGCACCTCTCATTAAAAGTGCTTCTTTTCCGTAATCATAAGACGGAGAAAGTTTTTCAACTGATTTTGTTTCAAGTGCATATAACTCTGCTGCCGAATAAGTCTTGAAGTAACGCGGAGCTACATACTCACCTGTTTTTTCAAGTGCAACCTGTGACATAAATATTACACCTGCAGTTGCTTTTATTGTAACTTCATCACCGTTTTTGATTGAAAGTTCTTCCGTTCCTACGGTTGATACAAAATTAGTATATGCACCTGCATCTGCAACAACGATAGTTACTTTTTCATTTGTTGTATTATTTATTACTTCAACTGTAGCAGTACCACCTGAGGTTGAGCCTTCGATTGTGGGGGTATAGCCCGCTGTTTCTCCGTCAAAAGTAAAGGTTACATAATGACTGCTTGCACCTCTCATTAAAAGCGCATCTTTTCCGTAGTCGGAAGCTGATGAAAAGCTGTCAATTGATTTTGTTTCAAGTGCATTTAACTCTGTTGCCGAATAAGTCTTGAAGTAACGCGGAGCTACATACTCACCTGATTTTTCAAGTACAACCTTTGACATAAAGATTACACCTGAAGTTACTTTTACGGTTATTGTATCACCGTTTTTGATTGAAAGTTCTTCCGTTCCAACAGTTGATACAAAAGTGCTATATGAACCTGTAGCTGCAACGCTGACAGACACACTTT
>CAZZPN010000008.1:7805-15767 GCA_964655495.1 uncultured Oscillospiraceae bacterium | reverse complement strand
CATCTGCCTTACAAGCAGAGGGTCATAGGTTCGAGCCCTATTGTTCCCACCAAAAAAGGCACTTCAGTACGAAGTGCTTTTTTCAATAATATGAGATTTTAAGGCAGGTACAAAAAATGATATACCGATTTATGTTTCGTGGATATCCAAAAAACAAATCTATAAAAGTAAAAGAAAATGATATTGCCAAAAATGTCAGCATCTTTATTTATGAGAATATGGCATTTATGTATGCTGAATCTAAAAACGAAATAATCAATCCAAGTGATATTGTACATGCTGATATGATTCCTTATCCCGATGGAAGCGAATGGGAAAATATGTCAGAAGTATTTCACTTTTCAATGCCGCAAAGCGATGAAAGCTGGGAAAGAACACGAAAAAAAACTCCAAGGCTTCGCGTAAATTATGTGAAACACGGAAAAATCGCAAGCTACATATATTATCACTATCAATATCAGGAAGAATATCCGTGTGATGGTGATAAATACGGTATGATTTTCCACAGCGGAGATTTGCTTGCTTTATACACAGAATCACCTTGTGAGTATGCACCGAAATATAAAGGACTTCTTGATACAAAAAATTCTCCCCGACACGATGATTGGGCGAACCTTATGGAACAAGAACACTTTGACGCTGATTTTGGCGGTTGGAAATATGTAAAAAGAATTACAAAATAAATATGTATGTATTTATAAAAGGCGTATTTCAGTAAATCCTGATATACGCCCTTTGGTTTTCACGATTTTATTTTAAATAGTATTCTTTTTGAGCTTTAGTCTGTTGGTCAAATGTCCACCCAAAAAGCTTAGCATAACCGCTGTAATCACCGAATGAAGAAAGCACCTCGGAATTTTTCAGTTGCCTTGAGTACTCTTTATCGTCATCTTTGGAAGATGATGAGGATGAAGCTGCTTTTGATGCAGAAAGATTATAGCTTCTGTTATTTTCATAAACGCCTCTGTTATAATCTCTCTCATCTTCATAAATACCTCTGTTGTAATCTCTTTCGTCCTCATAAACTCCCCTGTTATAATCCCTTTCATCTTCGTAAACTGCTCTTTCATAGTTTCTTTGATTTTCAAGCGCCTTGCTCTCCTGTTCCGTATTAAAACGGTAATTCTGAGCATAAAGATCAATTTCATTTGAAAGATTGTCGTTCTGTGCATTTGCTCTTTCGGAAAGCAGCTGTGCATATAATGAATCATATTCTGAGTTACTTTTCATTATTTCGTATTCCATTTCATCTGCAAGTTTGAGAAGCATCATATCATAATCGGAAATTGTTTTGTTAAGATCACGCATAAGTTCATTATTGTTTTCTTCATATAATATTGAATTTGCAATAATTGAACTTTCACTTGCGCCACCGCTTATCCCCTGCGCTTTCAATAGCTGATTGAGCTTTTTTTCGCTCGCTTCTTTTTTCTGATTATTCCTGCTGATAGCATCAGCATAATCCTTTTTTGCATTTTTCTTGTAATTTTCAATATCATAAGCTTGCGTTTTATACTTTTTTTCCAAAGCCAGTTTGGCGGCTCTTTTGGCTGAGTTCAGCTGTTCCTCTGCTTCGTCATAATTTTCTTCAAGAAAATTTGTTTTTACTCCCCCGTTTTTTGTCAAAGTATATGTCCCGCCCGCTGTTTCAACAACCGAGCCGAGCTCTACTCTTTCTTTTCCTTCGGGATCTTTATAAGTTTTATTATTGATAATATATCCCTCGTGCGCTTTACCCAAGGGATCAAAATATTTTACCCTTACACTGTTTGCCATAAAACATCCTCCTTTTTTATTTTATTTTTCCGTTATTTATATAACTCAGTTTAACAGTATTGATTTTCATCGCTTCATTTTCGCTGTTTATTATCCTTATTTCTGCGTCCTGTGTATTTTTTATATGAAGCTTTTTTGAAACAAACATTCTGTTTGAATTTTTAAAAGCAGCATCCTTCCAATTTCCGTTGATATCCTTATACTGTATTTTTGTATTTTCTGAATAATCATCAAAAAGAACAGATATCTGCATTATAGTTTTCTTTTTTGAAAAATCATCTCCCAAGAATTTCGGAAACTGCCAGTAAGCTTCTATCGGTTTTCCGTTATCAAGATAGCAATTTTCATCTTCTTCGCTGTCATAAAACATACACAGTTCACCGTTTTTGCCGCCAAATAATAATTTTTCTCCGTCAGAAAATAAAATATTTGCGGGTATATTATCCCAAACATATCCTTCATACTGACGATGAGAATATAAGTTTGTTTCTTCGGTTGATGGATTCATAGAATCGAGTATATATATTTTTTCTCCTATAAGAAGCATAAAAAAGCCTTTGTGTGTTACTGCACTTGCCTGTGAAAAATTATCTTCATTCAAAAGCTTTCCGTTTAAATAGTAAGACCTTAACTGCGAAAATCTCTCACCCATTATATCGCTTGGTGTAATAGCTGACACCCCGTTTTGTGTGAGAAATGCAGGTTCACTGTCGAGATGTGCAAAGCTTGCTTTACTTACTGCACCGTCGCCTAAATATGTACCGTTTATTTTAAATGTTGCCGTTCCATCATCCTCAACTGTACCATATCTTAAAATCATATTGGCATTGTTAAGCTCATTATTTTTGTGAACGCACAACTTATCGGAAACAAGACTGTAACCTACAATAGAACTTTCTTCTCTTCCGAAAATTCCATAGTTTGTATCAGGGAAATATGTCGGATCATTCAATTCAGAAAAATAGTCTCTGTTAATATTGACATTGTTACCGCCCAAAAAAAGCCTGTCCATAGCACCGTAGGCACCATACAGAGTCATAAAAGAAGCTGTGTTTATGGAATTGAAATTATCTTCGTTTCTCGCTACATCATAAGTAATTATACAATTATCTTCTTCACCGGACGAATGAATCGGAAAATTCAGTGTCAATCTGCTGAGATATGGATCAAAAACATAATAAAGCCCTTCTCCGAGATAATCTCTCCAGCCTTCATTATTATGATTGAAAACTATACCTCTTATTGTAACGATATTTTGTGAAGCAAGCTGAAAAACAGAATTAGCAGTAGTTTTGAATTTTTCAATTCGTGTTCTGCAAATCATATTAGCAGGTTCTAAAAATGTACCACCGCCTGTAGTAGGGTTCCTTCCTGTTACAAGAGTTGGAATATGAGCAATATCCTCAATATAACCTGCTTTTTCGCCATCATAATAGAGGAGTTTTTTGCCATCTGCAATCACGAGTTTATTTCCAAACTGAATCCCCTGTGAATTTTTTTCATTGAGATTTTCAAAAATAACATTATAGCCGTCCTCAGCTTCAATATAAAGCTTCGAGCCTGCATGAACAAGCACTTTTCTTTCAGCACCTTTTATAAAATAAAAAATTCCGTAAATACATTCTCCAAAATTATAAATTTCATGATACCCAAAACGCTTTTTTACTTTGCCAAGCGAGTCTCTTATCATATTTATAGCATCCGGTGAGCGAGAAAATGAAATTTTCCCATGACTGTTAGTAAAATCCACACCGCCAAACTTATCAACCGTGAGTGTTTTTTTTGAAATCTGAGAAATATTTTTAAATTGCACCATAAATCTCACCCCCACTTTCCACCACTTCATACTTACGCTTTGCAGAGCGTTTTTTCAAAACTGCATATTCAGAAAGTGAACTTTCAAATTTATTTCGCCAACCGATACTGAGTCCGCTGTCATCCTCCAGATAAAGCTCACTTGCAATATAAAACGGAAGAATAAGACAAAGCTCGTAAGAAAGCTCAATTTTAGTATCGTCAGGCGTATCTTCGGTTATTACATTAGGATATGCTATATAAGGAACAGACCATTTTCCGTGAGCATCTCCCTTTATTGAGAATGTACTCTCATCTTTAAAAGAATACGAAACCTCATTATTTTCACAATCCTCAAAAACAGAATTATCACTGTCAAATTTATAAAAATCCGCTACAAGTTCTTTAAAATCATATAATATTTCTTTAGCGTAATCAGGAATTTCCCCATTTAAAAAAGCTTCCGAATATATCGCAGGATATGAAAAAAACAAATTTGATGTTGTCTTGAAGATAACTGTTACAGGTGTATTACTGGGGTTTGAAAAGGAGGTTTTGTATGTGATTTCATTTTCTGTATCAAAAGAATACTCATTTACTTTTTCATTTGATACATATATTTCAATACTTCCCTGACCTTTTAATTTTACACATATGCTTTGTCCCGCTTCTGCATAAAGCTTAACTCCACCGCTGTTATTAGCACATACAGCACTGAGTTTGTGATAATCACTGTAATTTTTTATCATATTCGGATATTTAACCTTAAATATTTCAAATCGCTTTCTTATTCCCTCTCCAATAAGACACGCCCGTGTAATCGCACAGTTTGTAACATATACCATTTTATCAAGATAGGGTTTGGTAACTTCGTTTTCCTCAAGATTTTTTATATCACAAAACATCTTCTGAAGACTTGCCAATTTCAATTCTCCATAGGTCATAAATTTCATCTCCTTTCTTAAATTTTAGCGGCAGCAGCTAAAATTTAAGCTTACTGCCGCCTTTTTTAAATTTATATTAACTGTTATGCGCTCTCAAAACTGCTGCTTCATTTGGTCTTACCATCATACCGCCGTATGTATTAAGACCTTTTACAGCGTCCATAAAACGCTTTTCAGGGCAATATGCTCTGAGCTCGTCTATACCGTTACAGTATGCAAAAGCTTTTGAAGTTTTAAGAATGATGTAATCGTCAACACCGTCATTAAAGATATTGTTTGACATCTTAACCTTAGCACTTCTGTACATACCTAAGATACCGTTTTCAATCTGTGTATCGTTATTTGTTTTGAGTTCAACAAGACGCTGTTCAAACAAATCATAGAACCAAGGTGTAAGATAAAGACATAAATCATCCTTAGCAGAAACACCATTGTTCCAGAGCTGAACAAAAAGTGCGTCGATTGCCTTTTTAGCAGCAGCCGCAGTAGTAACAGAAGTAGATTCGGAAACATTTTCTGTACCTAATGCTATTGACTCTGCGATATATGCGTCTTCATTTTCAGCAAGCGCTCTTGTTGCTTCAACAGAAAGTGCTTTCATAAGACCGTCAACACTCTGTGCCTTATCTACATCATCAACACCGTAGTTGAAATAATCGTACTGGTTAATTTCGAGATATACACCTGTATCTGATGGTACTTCAACTCCATCCATATCTGTTCCGGGAGTATATTTTTTGATTGTCGGTCTGTTTACACCGAGAATTTTTACCTTTTTGCCTTTTCCTGCTTCACCCTCAAACTTAAAATCGCAGTCATTTTTAAAGACCGTGAATTTAGGAAGCTGATCCTGAATATACTTTGACCATACTGTAGCTTTAAAATTTGTTATTGACATAATTTTTTCTCCTTTTTAATCAATTATTTATTTTTTGTTTTTTATTTTTTTGTCTTTTCGTTATATTACCATTTAAGCATTGATTTCATAACAGCGTTCATAATTTTAGGATTTGAAAGCTGTTTTTTTGTAAGCTTGTCAACCTCTGCAGATGAATAAAATTCTTTCTCTTTTTCGGAATTTGTATTTATCGCTCCCATTGAAGCAGGCTCTTTATCTTTTTTAGCCGCTTCACTTTCAAGTATAACCTTGTAGGAAACTACCGGCGAAACTCCTGCACCTACGAGCTTATGAAATTCTTTTGGAAGCTCATCTACCGAAAGAATTTTTACATCGTTGTACTCTTTTTTTATTTCATCAAGAATATTTTCTTTTATTTTCTGAACAGCAAGTGCTTTATATTTATCACGCTCGCTTATGATATTTTTTATCATTTCATCTCTTGAATAAGTATTTTCAAATGAATGTTCTTTTCCCGAAAAATTTTCTGAAACAAGCTTTATAAGCCGTTCATTTTCTGTCTGCAATTCTTCAACTCTGTTTTTCAGTGTAAGATAATCATTATAAAGTCTTTTTACAACCTCAGCTTTTTTATTTTCGACATTTTCATCTGCCGAAGAATTTACAAGTTTATTTTCGGGCAAAACCTGAGGAACATTATTTTTGTTTTCAAGTATTTCTTTCTTTTTGTTCATAATTTTTTCCTTTCTTATTCTTCAATTTCTTTTACCGGGCAATTTTTGTTCCGGCACATATAAATTGTTTTTTCAACCTCTACACCGTCAACCACCTCCTTTTCGATTTTATATATAATTAGTTCGCAACCGCATTTTTTACATTTTTTCATTTTTTCTTTCCTCTTTTGCCTTTATTTTTTTTCCTCTTTTTTCATTCTGCCACTTAAAAATAATCTCCTGTTGTTTTTCTTCTATGTAAGCTTTTAAGCCTTCTTCACAATTTTCATCATTATACTCATTTTTCAATCTTCCCATTGCTTTTCCCCTTTTTTATATCAGACAAACGGAACAAGTTTTCTTCCATATACCTGAAGCGTTGTTCCCGCCGGAAATATATAATTTTTTTGATAAACACCATTGTTGACAGAAATATATCTGGCATTAAACATATTTTTAAATGTAGATGTATTTATCCCAAGTACGCCATTCGGATATGTTGCATTTCCAAGCCTTTGCTGAATAATTTGAGTGTACATAACCTTTCCTGAGGAAGTAAGTAATGTTTTCACAGTAAAAATATTTTCGTAATTTCTGTTAATCGGCAGATAAGAAGTCGATTGAGAACGCAAAAATTCATTTGTAGAACCCAAACTTAAAGAATCATCCAAATCATTTTGGGAAACGCCGACTCTAAGGGAACCATCAGATGTATTTTTCCCCTCTGTATCTTTCGGAATTTTAATCCTTATGATTATATCTGTATATCCATCCAGAAAATATTCCTTTCCATCACCTACATGGATATATGTCGGGCCTTCATCTCCGGCAGAAGATATATCTTCCTGTGTAAGCGTTTTTTCTTTAAGAAGCTTATATGTAAATAAATCATACAAATCGCCGCTTTTTATAATATTTTGACTGTCCGCAGACGGCTCTTTATCAAAATCAGTTTTTTCCAGATTTTCAATAATTTTAGTTAGCTTTTCCTCATCAGCAGAAAATCCATATTCGCACATCAAATCAAAAAGATTTCTTAAGCTTCTTCCGCCTTTTGCGTCTTTTCCTTTTAATTTTTCCAGCGGAACAAGAATTTTTCCATCAACATATATATTTTTATCATCGGCTGTTATTTTTGGTTTTTCTCCGTCTTTTCCATCACGACCATCATGACCGTCCTTACCGTCTTTGCCGTCTCTTCCGTTTTTTCCATCATTTCCGTTTTTTCCGTCATTTCCGCATACTTTACCAAAACAGTTTTCCCCTAAAAAGAGCTGTCCGTCTTTTATATAAAACTTTTCTGTTTTTTCACAAACAGTTTTAAAAAGCTCTATTGCAAGTGCAGTCATATCGGGACTTTTATTTTTTTCTTCTTCAAGGCATTTTTTTAATTCATTTTGTTCATCCTTGATTTTCAATAATTTTTCTTCAAGCAATGAATTTTTTTCTGCCTGCTCAATAAATTTTTCAATTATACTTTCCCAACTCATAGCTTAACCTCCCTGAGCCTTTTTTCAAAATCATTTTGATTTTCTGTTGTACTGCGTTTCTTCAGCACCTCTTCAAATTTACCTTTCGGAACGGTACTGTCATCATCAAGAAGCTCGACAAATTCTTCAAATGTGATATAATTTTTATCAAGCGCTTTTTCGAGCGACTGCTCCCGTGCATATTTTGAAAACGCATTTACAGGCGAAATATCAATTCTTACATTAAATTGCATATTAAAAAGAATATGCTGAGGAATTACATAAGAAATTTTCTTCTCATCCTTTTCATATTCAATTTTCATACCGTCAGGATTATAAACAATCCACATATTAATCCATATTTTTGCAATATCCTCTACAAACTGTTTAAAATAAGCACTGTTTTC
>CAZZPN010000008.1:0-7795 GCA_964655495.1 uncultured Oscillospiraceae bacterium | reverse complement strand
GTTTTCGCCTAAAGGAACAGCAGCCTGCTCTTGCGCAGCCACAATAGCGGCACCACTGGCTTTTTGAGGGTCAATATTATTTGTTACAAGGCTTCCTGCTCCACCAAGCTGCTGCGAAACCTCTATCAGTTCATCCTCAAGCTGTTTTGCTTCACTATTCATAGGTGCAGGAGAAATATATCCGAACACATCCGATATATTTGTTGCCGCAGGTCCGCTTATTTTTATTGATGTTCCGATTTTTGAAATACTTTCGGGATTTTCAATATAATCGGAGTTATATACAGGTTTTGCATACCCTGTCATTTTATTATTTATCTCACGCCTTACAAGAAGTGCATTTGTGCTTATCTGATTTGGTATCATCTCATAAACTTCACCAATACCTCTCGAAGAATTGTATTTATTGTTCCATACAAAAGACGCAATAGGATAAAGTTCAAGACCGTTTATCTCCTGCTCGGGTGAATAGATAAGATTTCTCACCGCCTTTAAATAGCAGATATTTCCTTTTTTCTTATACATATAAAGAAGCGATGTGCATACTGAATTATCTTCATTAATTTTGTCTTTTTCTGTGTCATATTCATCGTCATCGGCGACTATAAGATTAATCTTTTCTTTCGGAATACCGTTTTGTAAAGCCTCCTCTTTCACCTCATCCACATTTCTTCTTTCGTAAATTATTATGTAAGGCTGCTTTTGAATATCAGAAACCGCCTCGTTTGCGAAATAAACATTCTCTTTGTTTATAATCTGTGAATCAAGATTTGAATTATAGAAAAACAAGTAACTGTCTCCGGATATGCAACTCTTTTTTGCGACCTCCCAAAGCTTACTGTCCATTTTTGTTTTTTCCCATTTACTTTTGGCAAGGTTATTGAAATTTTCACAAACGGCTGTATAAATTTCATTTTTGATTTTATCTTTATCACTTGGCGGAGAATATATAATATTAAGATTGTTTTTTGCAACCATAGAAATCTTATAATCAACAGTCGGTCTTATAAAGTTATATTTAGGCAGTCTTTCACCGTTTTTTTCAACACCGTACCATTGGTCCCCTTCGTAAAAACGGAAACACATTTTTACATTTTCGTCAATGTTGTCAATTATATGCTGCTCTTTGATATTTTCATATTTTCTCCATACATCACAAAGCTCGATTTTTCTTTCCTCGCTCATTTTTTATTCCTCCTTTCTTCTTACACTTTTTCCGTCATACCTTTCTATCATATCAAGAATTTCTCTGTCTCTTTTTTCTTCTTCACTTATCTTTTCATCTTTCCCGAAAAAAGCGTCAAAAACAGTATTCACAAATGAATTTTTATTCTTTTTTTCACCGCTTAAATATTCTTTCTTTCTAAAAAGAGAAAAACATATAAAAATAATGAAAAAAAGTGTCAGAATACTTATTATTAAATTAATTTCATCAACCGTCATACTATCCTTACTTCCTCTCCTACCGGATTGAAGCCGGTATTTTTTTTCTTTTCAATTCCAAACACCTCGGCAATATCAAACTCTTTTTCTCTTTCTTCCCGTATATTAAAGCTTTGCTGATTTCGAATGTAAAAAGCTATTGCAAGTGCCATAACAAGATCATCGTGAGCACCTGCCTTTGCTTCACATCTTCCACGCGCGTTTCTTACAAAAGTGAGCATTTCAAGAAGCGTTTGTTCATCATTTATAAGATTGATATCTTCTCTTGTAACCTTAACTAAATTTGCAATGATAACAGGTCTTGTAAGAGAGGTTGTCTTAAACCCGAGACTGTTTGTTACTTTGTTTGTAAAGCTGTCCTCTTTTTCTCTTACATATTGCTTTTTATACTTCAATCTTTCAAGCTCTTTTATCGGATATGTAGAGAAATTGCTTTCAATTCCGATAAGTGCTTCATTGTAATATTTTCCAAGACAGTACATCTGTCTTGCATATAAATCTTCATCTACCTTATGCTTTAAAACAGCACATTGTTCTCCCGTTATATTACTGATTACCTGTCCGATAAAGCTGTCGCTTCCTTCCCCTGCAGTATCTCCTCCGATAACATAAGGATGATTCTTCTGTGGCTCTTTATAAATTTTTATAAAGCCGCCTTCATCTTCAATAAATTCAATATTGATAAGCTTACTGTCTTTTTCTTCATAAACAAAATAACCTGTTTTAATTGGTTTTGATACCTTTGACAGACGCTCCTGAATTTTCGAAGCACAAAATACCGTATTTCCGAAAACTCCCCATACACCAAGGCAATAAACGCTGTAATAATAAGGATCCGTCTCCTTGTAGCCCTCAAGAAGCTTCACATACTCATCATCTAAAAAGCGGTTATCCTTATAGGTTGTATGAAAAATCTGAGTCTGACTGTTTTTTTTATCAAAAAACTTTTTCTTAAGCCAATGATTAACATCAATGGGATTAAAGGAAATAACAATCTGCTTTTTTGTACCTTTTCCTCTTAATCTTACATCAAGCTGATTAAAATCTTTTTCCTGGGAAACCTCACTTGCTTCCTCAAGCCATATATCTGTAAGCTCACCCTTACAAAATGTTATTGATTTTAACTTTTCCGAATCGTCAAGTCCTTTAAAAACAACCTCATTCCCGTTAAGAAGGCATTTTACCTTCATTTCGCCCTCAAAAAATTTAAAATATTTTGACAGTCCCCATTTTGATACAACCTGTTTAAAAAGTGCAAAGGTACTTACTCTGTTTGTGTTTGCAACAGCTCTGACAACAAGAAGATTGCACATTTTTTCCTTTAAGAGCTTCACTATGTACCTCTGTGCAATAAAGTAGGATTTTCCGCTTCCGGCACCGCCGTAGAATATAAGATATCTTTTATCAGATTCAAACGAAGGAAGATACACGCTGTTAAAAACCTTATTTGATATCTTAAATAAAAAGTCTTTATTCATCAGATATCATAACCTTTACAACGCCGCCAAAAGCCGTATCATTTTGTTCGGGAAGCTTTTGTCCCAAGGTGTCTCTCACAAGCTCAAACGCTTTTGTATCTCCGTTTAAAGCTTTTGTAAGCTGTACAAGAGCCATAGCTTCATATACGCTCAAATCCTTGCGGTCGCTTTTCATATACCCTTTTAAGCTTTCACGCATTTCGTCCGAAATTTTTTTTGAGAGAAGCTGTTCAAAAATTCTTTTGAAGCTTTTTTTACTCTCTTTTCTGTTCGGACTTTTTTCTTTGGTTTCAAATTCCATTTGTTTTTTCCCCTTTCTTTAGTGTGTCTGTATTATAAACCTTTTTAGGTCGTTTCTCTCACCTTTTTTGGTTTTTTACAAAAAAATAAGAGAAAAACCGCTTACTTCAGCGGTTTTTCTCTTATAAAAAAATTTATTTTTTGTATTTAAAATCCAAGTTTTTAACACACGCTTGACACAAAGTGCCACTTTAAACCGTTTCAGGATGAATTTTATTGGCAGGTTCAGCACCCGAAAAGAACTCTTTTATATTACCCAAAGTTGTTTTTGCGATGTTATAAAGTGCCTCCTCGGTTAAAAAAGCCTGATGAGAAGTAATTATAACATTCGGAAGTGAAAGTAGTCTTGCAAGAATATCGTCCTGAATAATTTCGCCCGAAAAATCCTCAAAGAACATTTCCGATTCTTCTTCGTAAACATCAAGACAGGCACCGCCTATTTTCATATTTTTAAGCCCGATAAGCAAATCTTCGGCATTAATAAGCGCACCTCTTGAAGTATTGACAATTATAACCCCGTCTTTCATTTTTGAAATCGCAGTCTCATCAACTATATAATGAGTTTCTTTTGTTAGCGGACAATGAAGCGAAATTATATCACTCTTTTCAAAGACTTCATCTAAAGAAGCATAATTAATATCCGCATTTTTATCAGGAAATAAATCATAAGCAATAACATTCATACCAAAGCCTTTGGCAATTCCTGCGAATATTTTTCCTATTTTACCCGTACCGATTACACCAACAGTTTTTCCGTACAAATCAAAGCCCGTAAGACCGTTTATACTGAAATTATAATCTCTCGTACGAAAGTGAGCCTTATGAATTTTTCTTACCAGAGTAAGAAGCATCCCAACTGCAAACTCCGCAACCGCATAGGGCGAATACGCAGGTACTCTGACCACACACATATTATGTTCTTTTGCCGCTTTGAAGTCAACATTATTAAAACCCGCACACCTAAGTGCGATAAGCTTTATTCCAAGCTCAGAAAGAATTTTAATAACAGATGCGGAAATAGTATCATTTACAAATGCAACAATACCGTCGCAGTTTTTTGCTAAATAAGCTGTATCCTCATTAAGCCTTGTGTCAAGATATTTAAACTCAACCTCAAATTCATCTTTTAATTTATCAAACCATACCTTGTCATAAGGCTTTGTATCAAAAAAAGCTAACTTTTTCATTTTTAATTTTCTCTCCTTTTCTTTTTTATAATATTTGCATTTGTGCTTAATAATATACAAAAAAGAGACTGTTTACACAGCCTCAAAATTAAAAAATTAATTTTTTTAATATCGGTGAAACTCCAAAATTTTTCTCAATCTCATCAGTTTCGTTTTTCTTTTTGTTGCCCGTATAGCTTCCGAGCATAATAAGATTTTTTGGTGTATCAATCGGAGAAACAAATTCAGTTAAAGTCATATCATAGCCGTTTTCCTCCAATATTTTAACACGGTACGCATCGGTAAAAATATCATTGAAGCGCTTTTTTAAAATCGGATGTTCAGTAATAAATGAAGCTTCTTTTGATGGCGTAAGCGTTTCCAGAAGCTCTTTATGACAACACGGAACGAAAGAAACAACCTTCGCTCTGTTATTTATTGCACAGGAAATAGCATAATCAGTCGCAACATCACACGCATGAAGCGAAACTGCAACATCCATCGGGTTTTCAGGCACAAAGCCTATAATATCCTCGCAGATAAAATCCATATTGTAATATTTCAGTTCGTCTCTTATTTTTTTTGAAGTTTCAACAACATCTTCCCTTATGTCAATCCCCGTTATATGACATTTTCTTTTTAAAACATCACAAAAATAATAATTTATAAAAAACGAAAGATAAGATTTTCCGCAAGCCAGGTCATAAAAATATATCGTTCTGTCTTTAGGAAGCTTTTCAACATAGGGAGTTAAAAGCTTCAAAAAATTTTCAGCCTGATTGAATTTTCTTATATGCGAGTTTTTGAGCTTTCCGTCTGAAGTAACAAAACCGAGCGCATCAAGAAGCTTTGTTGCCTTTGATGGTGAAATTATATGGTCCTCACCTTTTTTCATACTGCTGTTCTTGATAAACGAAGTGTTATCTTCATTTTTTGTTGACATATTCACTCTTTTTTCATCAGCAGTTATAACAAGCGTTGACACACGGTCCCTGAATTTAAGCTCAAACTCATCATAAAGCTTAATATCAGCCTTTATTATTTCAATAATATCAAAAAAAGCTCCCTCATAAGTTTCTTTTTTATAAAAAAGCTTATAACTGTCATTATTCTTTTCGATAACAAAATCATATTCAACCGTACCCGATTTCATTACTCCTTCAACATTCACAAAAATATCGCCGTTCTCCTTCATACGCTCAACAAGTCCGCCTAAAAAAAACGATACTTTCATAACATTTTGTGATTTCATAGGTTTATATTCCTTTCGCGATATAAAATAAATGTGTAATTTAGATGCAGATTTTATTATTGTATATTGCCATCAATATGTATTTTCGGCAAACTCCAACGATATTTTGTTGCCAAGATGCGAATTATAACGATAAAAAACATTGGTAACATTGAAATCAACACAACATTTTCAACATATTTTCTCATTATAAAAAACAGCAAACTTCCCAATATTGAAGCAACCGCATAAATATGTTTTTTGAATACATATGGTGTGCTGTCAATAAGTATATCTCGCAAAATACCTCCACCTGCACCCGTAATCATGCCAATCGCTATAATTATAAAACAGTTGTCTGAAAACCCTTGTGTGCAACCAATTTCTGAACCAATTATCGTGAATGCAGCCAATCCAATTGCATCAAAAGAATTATTGATATGTTCAATTTTTTCCTTAAATACATCAAATCTTTTTCTGTTTATGTATGCAACTATAAAAACTAAAATGCTTGTAATCATAGCAAATAAAAAAATTGAGAAATCAGTAAAAATTGCTGGTGGATTTATGCCAAGCAAAAGGTCTCTTACAATACCTCCGCCAACTGCCGTAATACAGCCTACAAATACAACACCAAACACATCCAGGCTTGCACCAATAGCGGCCAATGCGCCGGATATCGCAAAAGCAATCGTTCCGATTATTTCCATTATCTTAATTATTTCATTCATGTTTCTGTACTCCTTTAAAGAAACTACAATATAAAATTTATTCTATAGAATTCCGTATATATTAATCATACCAAAAAAAAACAAAAATGACAATACTTTTTACATAAAATTGTCATTTTTGTTTTTTTATTTTTTGTTTAGATTTGTTAAAATACTTATTTTAAATCTTTATTGGCGGGATTATTGATGACTTTGCCGTCTTTTGTAAAGCGGGAGCCATGACACGAGCAATCCCATGAATGTTCCTGCCGATTATATTTAAGTGCGCAGCCAAGATGGGTGCAACGAGGTGTAACAGGCTTTATAAGCCCTAAAACCGCTTCCACAGTATTACATGCAAGTTGAGTATGGAAAACACTTCTTGATGGCGAAAATACGGTTGAATATTCATTTTCTTTTTCTTGTATAAGGTCTTTTAAAATCAAGGCAGATACCATCGAAGATGTCATTCCCCACTTATTAAAGCCCGTCGCAACATATAAAGACGAAGTTTTTCTTGAATACTCCCCTATATACGCAATTCCGTCAAGCGTTATGCAATCCTGCGCCGCCCATCTGCAAACTTCTTCTGCCTTGGGATAATGTTTTTTATAAAACCTTTCTAGCTCTCGCCAACCGCCGCCGTCTTTCCCTGTTCTGTGTCCGCCACCGCCCAAAAGTAAAAGTCCGTCGTAGCTTCGAAAAGACATTCCTTTTTTATCCTCATCGACATACATTCCGTCATAAAGCGTTGCGTCTTTAAGAGCAAGCACATACGAACGGTGCTGATACATTTTTAAAAAATATGCGCCGTGAGTGTTTATAAAAGGAAAATGCGTTGCCACAATGATTTTTTCAGCTTTTATTTTTGCTTTATCAGTTATCGCACAGTTGTTTTTTATTTCATTTATCTTCGTGTTTTCATATACAGTCAAATCATCTGCAATTTCGCAAATAAATTTAAGAGGATTAAACTGTGCCTGTCTTTCTACCTTCACAGCTCCCGAAACAGAAAAAGGAAGCGGCAGTTCATCTGAAAAAGAAGCATCCACACCAAGCTTACGATAAGCTTCAACCTCTTTTTCGATTTTTTCTTTTCCTTTTTTTGAATACACATACGAATCGCTTACACAAAAATCACAAGGAATTTTTTTAGATAAATCTTCAAACTTTTCGATAGCCTCTTTTTGCGCTTTAAGATATGCTTTTGCTTTTTCTATTCCATACTTATTTATTATATCATTATATATAAGCCCGTGTTGAAAGGTGATTTTTGCTGTTGTATTTTTTGTAGTACCCGAGCATATTTTTTCTGCCTCTGCCACCACACAGTCCACACCTTCTTTTTTTAACATATATGCACACAAAATCCCCGCCATTCCACCGCCTATAATAAGAACATCGGTGTTTATGTCATTTTTAAGCTCGGAAAAGTCAGGCATTTTTATGCTATTTTCCCATATTGAT
>CAZZPN010000007.1:0-15964 GCA_964655495.1 uncultured Oscillospiraceae bacterium | reverse complement strand
CCACTGACCGTATAATTTGCCCCACATTGCCTTTGCCCAGCCGGTATCGGAAATTGTAAAATGAAGTCCGTCAGGGTCAACATTATGCCAATATTTTGCAGTATGGAAATGTCCCAAAGGATATTTATGATTATGAGCCGCGATTTTAGGATATCCGGAAGTACCTGAAGTAAAGAACATAAGCATCAAATCGTTACCGCACGGTGAATCATCGGTACGGTCAAAATGTGTACTGAAGCGTTTATATTCTTCGTCAAAATTTCTCCAGCCTTCCCTTGTGCCTCCGACAAGCATCTTCGTCGTAAGCTGCGGACATTCTTCTGCAGCAATATCAACCTGATTAGCAACATCGTCGTCAGCCGTACAAATAATAGCGCTTATTCCTGCGGAATCAAATCTGTATTTGAGGTCATGCTCCTGCAGCTGATTTACTGCCGGAATAGCGATAGCACCAAGCTTATTAAGACCAAGCATTGCTATCCAGAATTGATAATGACGCTTTAAAATAAGCATTACTCTGTCTCCCTTTTTTATTCCGAGAGAAGCAAAGTAATTCGCACACTGACTTGAAAGCTTTCTCATATCTGTAAAAGTAAATCTGCGTTCCACATTATCTTTTGAAATATGGAGCATTGCAAGCTTGTCCGGCTCTTTTCTTGAAAGCTCGTCCACAAGGTCAAATGCAAAATTGAATTTATCTTCATTTTTAAATTCTATTGATACGGGAGTTCCTTTTTCGTCTTCTGTAACATCAATAAATTTATGGTAAATTCTGTCTTTGGTGTCTCTGTGAACAGAACCGATAATCTGCTCGGTAGAAACCATATCAGAATTCATTCCCTCAACTGTATCCTCATCCGCTCTAAGAACAAATGCGTAAAATTTACAATCCTCGCCGTTTACAGCAATCATACCGTGAGGAGTGTTACTGTTATAATAAATACTGTCTCCCGGTCCGAGAACCTCTTTATGATTACCCACCTGAGCCATAAGATGACCTTCAATTACTATATCACATTCCTGACCTTCGTGAGTTGTAAGTTCTATATCATTATGTAACGCATCTTCGCTGTAAGCACATACTACATAAAGAGGCTCAGCAACACGCTTTTTAAAGGAAGAAGCAAGGTTAAAGTATGTCATGCCGTGTGCCTGCTCAATTTTCTGACCTTCGCCTTTTCGTGTAACGGTATATGACTTCAAAGTAGGGCTGACACCTTCGATAATATCAGTTACATCAACCTGAAGAGCTAACGCACAACGGTATATAAAAGCGAAGCTTAAATCGTGCTGACCTTTTTCACATGCCTGATATTCCTCTCTTGAAACATCAGTAAGCTTAGCCATAGTCTCAGTGGAAATTCCCATAATTTCCCTGAGTTCTTTAATTCTTTTGGCAATTTCCATTATTTTAAGATCCAAACTGATAAATCCATTATCCATTTTTAAAAATCTCCTTTTCACCAAATATAGAATACTATACATCAAAAAACCCGTCTCAAAGAGTTTTTCAATATCTTTGAGACGAGCCTATAACCAAAAAATTATAATACCCGCGGTACCACTCAAATTGCGCTTTTTTAATAAGCACCACCTTCAGACTCTGACAAGCCCTATGCACTAACGCAGCCTACGCGAAAAGGTTCTACTTGCCTTTATAAAAAAGCTTTCTTCCTTTCAACTCAGGAGCTACAAACATCGGTTTCACTTTTTTGGCTCGCACCAACCGCCAATTCTCTCAAAAGCTATCTCCGAAGCCCTCTCCGTCAATGTTTTTACATTCATCCTTCGTTATATTAACACATTTTTTCCATTTTGTCAATACTTTTTTGAGATTATATTTAATTATACCCTTATATTCTGCTGTCTCTCAGGCTGTGAGGGTTTTAAATATGAAGCTGTAAATTCAGAGTAGGCAAGAATTTCTCCTTTTTCGATTTTTTTAAGTGCTGCTTTACCTACACTTACAGCATTCTGAAGACATTTTTCTTCACTTTCAAAAAAACAACACTCACCCAAGCTTTCCTTTATATACTCTTTATAGCTTAATACACCGTCTCCGCAGAAAATAACATTCTTATTTTCTTTTCTTATTACTTCAAAAAGCTCATCAAGGGAAATTCCGCAGTCATCCATTATTTTTTCTCCGTTATAATATAAAGCCGAATAAACTTCCCGTCTTCTTGCGTCAATAATCGGACAAATAAGACCGTCAAATTTTTCTACATTATACATAAGCCCGTCAAGAGTGCTTACTGCGACCATTTTTTTGTTTTTTGCATGGCACAGCGCTTTCATTGCAGAAATTCCGATACGAAGTCCCGTAAATGAGCCGGGCCCGTTTGAACATACATAATAATCAACATCATCAAGTGTAATGCCGCTTTTTTCTATCATTTCTATTATTTTTGGCATAAGTGTGCAGGAATGGGTAAGTCCTGTATTTTCATTAAAAGAAGCAAGAACTTCTTCATTTTTCATAACAGCAACTGCCAGAGTAGCGCCCGAAGAATCAATACTTAACAAATACTTATCTTTCAATTTTTATTATCCTTTCGTCCTCATTTTGAGTATAGCTGATTGTAACCTTTATCGTATCGTAATCATCAAGAAGCGAAAACGCCTTTTGCGGCCACTCTATAATATTGATACTTCCGTCAGTAAGATATTCTGTGAAGCCGATATCGTAAAGCTCGTCCTCCGATGTTACTCTGTACAAATCAAAATGATTGATTTTCGGAGTTGACGGATACTGATTTACAATGGTAAAAGTGGGGCTTGAGCCTCCCTCCAAAAAACCAAGTCCGTAGAGCATACCGTTTGTAAAACAGGTTTTTCCTGCCCCAAGCTCACCATACATAAGCACAATATCGTTTTCTTTCAAGCTTTTCACAAACTCGCCTGCCAGCTTATATGTATCTTCGTAAGATTTTGTTGTATATATCTGATAATTTTCCACTTAAAAAACAATCCTTTTTTAAAAACTTACTACTATTATAAAACTTTTACCCCGTTTTGTCAACTGATTATGTGATTTTTTGTTTTCATTATAACCATTGCTCAATTTAACAAAGGGTGCAAAATGCACCCTTTGTTTGAGGGAATAAGAAAAATGCTTCAGAACAGACTTTTTTATATTCCCTATATAAGAAGCGGCTGAATCTGTTTTCTTAGAACTGCGTTTTCTATCGTTTCTTCTACTTTTCCAAAATTGCAGACCAGCGATGTAGGCTTCTTCTCGCAGTCATCCTGTCCCAAAGGTACAAAATATACATTTTTCATCACAAGGACCGTTCCCAGACTTTTTGCCGATTGAGAAAGTCCGTCATTGGTGGCAAGTGCTATTACAACAGGAATTGAGTTTCTTAAAGATGCCTTCGCCGCCATTGTAACCGATGTATCCGTTATTCCGTTTGCAAGTTTTGAAAGGGTGTTTCCGGTACAGGGTGAAATAACAAGCACATCAATATATTTTTTCGGCCCGATAGGCTCGACCTCCGTAATCGTGTGTAATACTTTATTGCCGCAGATTGATTCTATTTTTGCAATATGGTCTTCTGCTTTTCCGAAGCGTGTATCAGTTTCATAAGCATGCTCTGACATAATGGGAAAGACATCATGACCTCTTGCGCATAAAATTTCAATAACTCTTATTGATTTTTCAAATGTACAGTAAGAACCCGTAAGACAGTAACCTACTCTTATCTTATCCATTTGTCTTCAGTTCCTTTTCTTTGCCGATTATTGCAGATGAAATAATTTCCCCGGCTGTTTTGGGAGAAAATTTTCCCGGAAGTCCCAGCGCATGAAAATATTTTATTCCTTTTTTCCCAAGTGCTTCAAAATCACATCCACCGGGGTATGATGCAAGGTCAATGACAACACACGAAGCATCGAGGCAATCAATAACAGCTTCATCTATCACTTTATAAGGAACTGTATTAATTAAAAAATCACATTCTGAAGCTGCTTTTCCTAAATTTTCATATCCGATATATTTTATTCCCGAAAAATCGCACCAGGCATAATCGCTTTCTTTTCTTGCCGCAACGACAGGTATTCCACCAAGTGATTTTAAATAACCGGCAAGTATTTTACCTATTCTTCCGTACCCTGTTATGAGTACCTTTGAATTATATATTCCCGAAGGTGATGATGAGACCATCATACCTATTGCTCCTTCGGCAGTAAGCGCAGCATTTTTTACAGTTAAACTCTCCATAAGCGAATAATCAGTTATAAATTTGCTTTTATTAAAAGCACCTTCTCTTATTATTCCGCCATATACTTTTTTTGTAAAGTCAAGAAAACTGTTTATACTTTCCAAACTTATCATTTTAGAATTGAGCGGAGCATTAAGGTACTCGCCGTCTGTACTTACAGGCATAGGAAGCACGATGATATCTGCTTTTTTTATTCCTTCTTCTAAACTTTTTGCTTTCCTGAGTTCTGTTTCATCTGCTTCCGAAAAACCGTAAATTTCTGTATCAAAACCGTTTTCAACAAACTTTTTTGCTGCGTGGAGCTGTCTTTTATCTCCACCTAAAACAAGTATATTCTCTTTCATTTCATCACCTTCAATAACATATTATTCATGTTTTTATTTTCTGTTACTGCTTTTTTGAGAGGAAAATGATAAAGAAACTAAAAAGGATTTAAGCTTTTAAAAAAACTTAAATCCTCTCTCCAACATTAAGTATAGTATTTTTTTATGCTTATGCCGTCCGGACATTTTATCACGCTTTAAAAAGCGGGAGAAATAGGGCAGAACGGACAAACTGAGCCAAAGCAAAGCTTTGGGACACCCGAAGCTGTATGCGATACAGCGAGAGGCGAAGTTTGTTCGTAGCATAAAGCGTTTTTTGTTTCTTCTGCAAAATTATGAAATTAAAATAATTTCAATATGTTTTTTTACGCTTATGCCGTCCGGGCATTTTATCACACTTTGAAAAGCGGGAGAAAATAGGGCAGAACGGACAAACTGAGCCAAAGCAAAGCTTTGGGACACCCGAAGCTGTATGCGATACAGCGAGAGGCGAAGTTTGTTCGTAGCATAAAGCGTTTTTTGTTTCTTCTGCAAAATTATGAAATTAGAATAATTTCAATATGTTTTTTTACGCTTTATGCGTTCTGGACATTTTATCACGCTTTTCTCTCTGAGCCCATGAAAAAGAGTGCTAATGTCCCCGGGCCTGCATGGCACCCTATTACAGGATCAAGATAATTTACAACAATCTCTTTTATATTGTATTTCTTCTTAATTTCAGAAATAATATATTCTGCTTCTTCCTGACAATCTCCGTGTCCGATTGCTATAATCTGATTTTCTTTATCTTCGGCGTACTTATCAAACTGCTCAACAAGATAGTTCATAGCCTGTTTTCTGCCCCTTATTTTTCCTGTTGTAACAAGCTTACCGTCAATATCAATATGCAAAAGAGGTTTTATTCCGAGCATTGTTCCTGCAACGGCTGTTGTTGCACTCACTCTACCGCCTCTTTTTAAGAAGAAAAGGTCATCAACGGTAACAACATGGCACATATTAAGCTTATTTTCCTCTACCCAATCTCTTACTTCTTCAATAGTTTTTCCTGCTTCTTTCATTAAAGCAGCATTATAAACCAAAAGTCCTTCTCCTAAAGCTGCACACAATGTATCAACAGTATAAAGCTTGATATCAGGATATTTTTCCCTTATCATTTCTGCCGCTATTGTACCTGACTGATATGTTCCGCTAAGCGCACTTGTAAAGCCTATATAAAGAATATTCTTCCCCTCTTTTGCGATTTCTTCAAACACTTCTGTAAAGCTCTCGGGAGACGCAAGTGAGGTTCTCATACTTACTTTATTTCGCATTTTCACATAAAGCTCTTTCAAATTTGCTTTTTTCCCCTTTTTGTAAGCTTTATCTTCAACCTCATTTACAAAATAACTGAGTGAAACTATTTCTATTCCGTGTTTTTCTATCAATTCCTCAGGCAAATTTGCCGTAGAATCTGTTACTATAACATATTCCATTGTTTTTTCCTCCACATAGTATTTAATACTATATTATCACATTTCACAAACTATGTCAAGCGGTTGTTGGAATTTTTTCGGTAATTGCACAAAAAATTAAGACGGTTTTGGAAAAACCGTCTTTTCTTATAATATTATCTTTCCTTACCAAAAAAGAAAAGTGCAAGAGTTCCCGGGCCTGCATGAGAGCCTATAACGGGGTCAATGAAGTTTTTAACAATTTCTTTTATTTTGTATTTCTTCTTTATCTCGGAAATGATATATTCGACATCCGCTTCACAATCAGCATGAGTAAGTGCAAGTATCTGATTTTCAGGCTCAACAACTGTTTCCTCGAATTTTTTGATAATTGCATCAAGAGCAGCTTTTCTGCCCCTTACTTTTGAAACTGCAACGAGCTTTCCGTCATTGTCAACATGCATAACAGGTTTTATTCCAAGAACTGTTCCTGCAATAGCAGATGTCGCACTTATTCTTCCGCCTCTTCTTAAATATGAAAGGTCATCAACTGTAAACCAATGACACATTTTAAGTTTATTTTCTTCTACCCAGTCTCTTACTTCTTCAATGGTTTTTCCTGCTTCTTTCATTAAGGCAGCATTATAAACCAAAAGTCCTTCACCCAAAGATGCACTCAATGTATCTACTGTATAAAGCTTGATATCGGGATATTTTTCTTTTATCATTTCAGCGGCAATCAAGCTTGACTGATAATTTCCACTCAGACCTCCTGAAAAACCTATGTATAAGATATCCTTTTGTTCTTTTACAATTTTTTCAAAAGCATTAAAAAATACATCCGGAGAAGAAAGTGATGTTTTTGTTTCCGCTTTATCACGCATTTTATCGTAAAAAGCTTTTAAATCAGTTTTTTTACCTTTCTCGTAGCCCTTATATTCTACTCCATCCACAAAATATGTCATCACGATAAGCTCAATACCGTATTTTTCTATTATTTCTTCAGGCAAATTGCCGTTTGTGTCTGTTATTATAGCATAAGACATTTTATAATGCCCTCCTTTTTCATTTTAATATTTTATTCTTTTTCGTTACTTTTTTTAGAATTTTTTTCTTCTTCCGGCTCAAATGTCATTATTTCCGTAAGAAGCTTGAATGCGTTGGCAGAAAGTGCAGTCTGCATTATAAGATTATAAAAATCGTCATCATTCGTATTTTCATCAAGAATAGGCGATAACGCAGAAGCCACCTCATCAGCAAGAGAGTTCATAACTGCATACTCACTTTCAGAAAAAGTGTTATACAGTTTTTCCACTTCCTCAACAGGCATATCGAGAGGGAATATCTTCTTTATCGTCGCAATGCTGAGGCTTTGCTTCAATGTGCAAACAATAATAAGATATACAAGATGGATTCTATGATATTTTTTCTTCACAGGTGGCGGAATAATATCCATTTTAACATAATTGTTTATCATAGATGGAGTTATAAGCTTTGAATCGTTGATATTCTGGGAATAAAGCTCAAGATATTCATTCATAAGTAATATAACCTGATCCATATAAAGCCCTATATCAGGTATTTCCTCCCATAAAGGAAGCTTGTGCTTAAGCATTATATCTTCAAACTCAGGTAATTTTTTCCTGAAACCGTTTTTATCAAAATGCACATTTCTCATATCCTTTCCCTGCGGTCTTCACCGCCATATAATAGTGCAATTACATAAACATACTCCGCACCGTTTTGTTTTAAAATTTTTGCACATTCGGAGGCAGTCGCTCCCGAAGTTATAACATCGTCAACAAGAAGTACGATTTTTCCGTCTAATTTCTTTTTGTAGAGATTATTTACCGAAAATGCACCTTTTACATTTTCATATCTTTCTTCAAACTTCAGCTTTGCCTGTTGTTCTGAAAATTTTTTTATAAGAAGACTGTCATACACTTTAAGACCGCACTTTTTCCCAATAAGATGCGAAAGCTCAACCGAAACACAGTATTCTCTTTCAAGATAATTGGTGAGTATAGTCGGAACAGGCACAATAAAATCGAATTTTACATTCAGCTTTTCAAACTGTAACCTCATAAGCTTTGAAGCGGATTTTACTTTATAATACTTTTTTCGGAATTTCATTTCCGAAAATGCTTCTGAAAAGCTGTCGATATAAGAATACAACGCAATGGCTCCGTCAAATTCGGGTGAAAGCTTATCACAATATTTGCATAACACCCTTTCAGAAGAAATGAGCCGTCTGTTACACAAAGCACATTTTTTATATGAATTATAAACGGAGACCTTTTCCATACAGCTTTTGCAAAGTCCCTCCCCAAAAGGTATATGCTTATCGCAGGAAAAGCATCTGTCAAAAGAAAATTTAAAAAGTTCTTTAAGCTTCATCTATAAGTTCCATAACACAATCTATATTATCTTTGTTTTTTTGTTTCAGTTGTCCGAGTCGGTATTTCAAATCAACACAGTAAGCTTCTCTGTTAGCCACTATTCTGTTTGCCTTGGCAATAAAGCTTCTTTTTGTAAACTCAAGTATTCCGACATAAGTATCCTGACCGAAATATTTTAAAACACTTTCTACCTTAGGGTCATAAGAAATTCCAAGAGACGGAACACCCGCCACAAAAGCATATATAAGCATATGGAGTCGCATTCCCACTACGAACTCACTTTTCTGAGCAAGTGCAGCACACAACTCTGCGCTGAGTCTTCTTTTTATACATATGCTTCCGGTTTCCTTTGCCATTTTTATATTAAACGCCAGATCCTGCGGATGATGAAGAGGAATAAAAACAACCTCATAGCCGTAATCTTTTTTAAGTTGGTTAATACTTTTTTTAAATTCTTCCTCAAAAAAAGTTGCTTTTTTCCATTCTCTCAAAGAAACAATGACATATTTTTTTGCAAATAAATCATATCTGAAAATTAAATTTTCTGCTTCATCAACAGGTAAATCACAAAGAGCGACAGCAGGGTCGCATGTAACCTTAATTTTGGGATTTAAAACTCCGAGTTCATCTAAAAAATCTTTTGAATCCTCGTCTCTTAATGTTATGACATCAATCATATTAAGAACATTTTTTGCTCTTTTTATATTTTCTTTTTTATTTAAAGGTCCGATTCCGTTTGCATACAACATTACCTTATTGTTAAGCTTTTTTGCAAGAAATATAAGCCCCAGATAATATAAAAGCGATTTTGTTGATGTAACATCCTGAATAACACTTCCGCCACCGGAAATAAAAAGCTTTGATTTTTTCAGTGCTTTTATAATGGCAACTATGTTCCATCTGCTGATTGCGTTTACTTTATATACATTTTTCGTTTCCTCGGGCTTATTGGAAAAAATCGTTATCCCAATATCAGGCTTTTTCTTTCTTATATCATTTATAATCATCTTCAAAGCAGCATCGTCTCCGCTGTTTGAAAAACCGTAATATCCGGAAAGGATAATTTCACCACTGTCATTTATTTTATTCGTTTCATTATTCATAAGGTACACACCTTGCCTTTTTAACTATATAAAACCATCTCTATTATATCATTATAATACTTCGTCAAAAAAAAAGCAATAGTTTTTAGGAATATTTCTCTGAAATTTTTGTTTTATACGACTTTTTATCTGAAAAACAAATTACCGTTCTAACTTGACATTTCCAAATATTTAGTGTAAAATACATTTATATCATTTAAGAAAGGTTTTTTACTTATGAAAACAAAAAAATTACTTAGTTTAGTATTAGCTCTCATTCTTATTTTTTCATTTAATCCTGTTGTTTTCGGAGAAAGCACCGCCGTATTTATAGACGGAATCAAGGTCTTATTCGACGATTCTACAGGATACCCGTTTATCCAGAACGGAAGAACACTTGTTCCTTTAAGAGCAACAATGGAAAGCTATGGTGCGCAGGTAGATTGGGAAGCAGATACCAACACCGCGTTCGTTCGAAAAGATACAACAACCGTAAGGTGTATTATAGGTGAAAACTCTATATACAGAAACAATGTCAGAATAGCAAATGACGCGGCAGCCGTTATCGTAAACGGCAGAACTTACCTTCCGATAAGAGCCGTGCTTGAGGCATTTGGCGCAACGGTAGAATGGGACGGAAATGTAAAAGTTACAAGTCCGGGAAGCGGCTCACTTGTTTATACTGTTGAAAATGCTCCGGCAGTTACAAAAAATTACTGGAATAAGTGGAACACTGCACTTGAACTAAAAAATTCAGGTCAATATAACGAAGCAATCAACACAATTCTCTCAATTTCTTCTGCATTTATAAAAGAAAACACATCTGCAAGTAACGCTATGCTTTTTAAACATCTCGGAGAATGTTATTCAAATCTGTGCGATTATTCAAAGGCAACAGCCTGTTTCTCCCGTGAGGCATATTACTGGGCAAATACTCCGGGAATGGAACAAAGCAGAATTGATGCCCAGAGGCGTTCAAAGCTTATAAAAACAACTACCCAGCTTTATATAAAAACAAACGACATATCAATGGGCGGCAGAAAATATTTTGGTGAACCTCTTGAGCCGCAGGGCGGCATTTATCTTGGTGCCTACGCTGAGGGAGACACAAATATTTATAATCCGTACTCACCTGATAAATTCTATATGGATACTTACCCTGCTCTTGTGGGAAAAGATATGGCTGCATACCTTTTATATATGCCCTACGGCTCACCGCTTTCTATATACAACAGCCATATAACCAAAGCTATTGAAAAAAATAAAATCATTCAAATTGCTTTAGAACCCCACTCCGGTCTTAATTCAGTAAACGCAAACGACGGTTATCTTATCAAGCTCGCAAAAGATATGCAGTCAAGCGGTTGCAGACTTATGCTTCGTTTCGCAGGAGAAATGAATGATACAACATCAACATGGTATTCTGCAGATGCAAACCTGTATATTGAAAAATTCAGAATAGTGGCAGATATATTCCATCAGTATGCACCGTCTGTTCCTGTTATATGGGCACCGAATTTTTATCCGGCTGATACAATGGATGACTACTATCCCGGAGACAGTTATGTTGATTACGTTGGTATTTCATCTTATATGATGCATCAACCGATAACAGATCCGCTTAATAAAGGCGTTGACAGAAGCAGATGGAGTAATCAGCTTGATACAATTTATTCGCTTTACGGTCATAAGAAACCTATAATGATTGTTGAGGGTGGTGCTTCTTACGAGGATTACGACACCGGAGCTGATATAACGGAATTCGCATCAAAACAGATAAAGGATTTCTATACATATCTTCCTATCAAATATCCGAATGTCAAGATGTGTTTCCTGTTTGATTCAAGCAGACCCAGACAGAAATTTATGCTTTCTTCCAATCCTTCATACTTGAATGCTTATCGTTCAGGAATTTCTTCCGAGCTTCTTTTGGGACAGGTAACAGCAGCAGAATACAAATACGATTATTATGAGCTTGGAAACAATGTTGATATTAAAGCAGAGGCAACTGAAATATGCAGTTATATCACAACACCTGAAAACGACACCGCTTATGTGCAGTATTATATAAACGGAGTTCTTCTCGGCACAACATATGGAGCGCCGCATTCAATAAATGCTGATTTTACATCATATAAAGGGCAGAAAATAAACATAACAGTGCGTTCATATAACTCAAATCACATACTTGTTACTGATTATACAGTTAGCGTTAATGTAAAATAAATCCTTTTCCCTATCATAAAAAAGAGGCTGTTTAAAAATTTTTTCAAACAACCTCTTTTTTCATTCCCTTAAAAGTTCTATTGCAAACAAAGCGTTTTCTTCAGCCTTTTGTCTTAAAATTGCATTTGTTTTACGCAAATACTGCCTTTTTTCATCACTTTCGTTTACAATCATATTTATTTTTTCTTTTGCTTTATCACAGCTGAAATCTTCAACCTTAATCCAATCCGGTTGGTTAATAGAATCCATAAATGCACTTATTTTCGGGTCATACACAAGCGCCATAGCAGGTATTGCAAGGGTAGTCGCATATATAAGCGAATGAAGCCGCATGCCTATTATTATCTCAGCTTCCGAAAGTACGGAAAACATTTCAGCAACGGATAATTCCCGATTTATAATATAGGCGCTGTGTGTCATTTTTTCTATTACCGTTTTTGATATATTCATATCATCAGGATACTGCAGCGGTACAAACAAGGGATATATTCCGTGTTTATCAACCATGTAATCACATAATTTCGCCATTTGGTTTGAAAAATCATTCGGCAATGTTTTCCATTCCCTTATCGAAACAATAAAAACTTTTCTTCCTTCGGGAACACCTGCCCTGGTTAAAAAATATTTTCCCGATAAAGAAACATGGGTATCTATCGTGAATGCAGGATCGGCAGTAATTACTATTTTTGGTTTCGTTACACCCAGATTTTTAAGTTCCACATCCGACTTGTCATCTCTTAATGTTATAACATCAACCTTATTGAGAATTTTTTGAGCAAGCTTTCTATTGCGTTTTTTTACAATTGGTCCGATTCCGTTTGCGTACAGCATAGTTTTAATTCCGCATTTTTGCGCAAGAAGAATAATTCCCAGATAATAAAGTATTGACTTACTGCTTGTTATATCCTGAAGTAAGCTTCCGCCCCCGAAAAGAAGCATTTTTGAATTTTTCATCTCTTTTTTTATTTTAAAAAGATTATATCTGAAAATTGATTTCACGCCATACACACGGGAAGTTTCCTCCGGCATCTTTGAAAGCACTGTAACTAAAAGGTCGGGATTCTTTTTTTTGAGTGTATTTAATATTGCATACAATAACGCCTCATCGCCGCTGTTTGCAAAACCGTGATAACCTGATATTATAATATCCGGCATTACATCATCTCCGAGTTTTTTATAAATTTATCTTTCAGAGCATTTAAAATTTTAAATAAAACTAAATTTGCAATATATGCGACAACAGAAACGGCAAGTCCTACGAAAAGACCGTTTACAACACGCATAAATATTACAGATATGTCTGTAAATACATGACAAAAGCTGTTTGTAACAGATGCCGCTAAAACAGAAGTGCCAACCGCAAAGACGCCTTGGAGAAGTCTGAAATCTGATTTTTTTACATAAAATACAAACAACAGAAGCGACGGATATCCAACAAGAAACTCTTTTGTTCTCGGCCTAGCCGGGAAAATTTCAGTTATGGCATTTCTCATAAAAGTCTCAAAGGAGCTTATGGAATTTACATTGCCGCTTCTTATGATATAATATATACCCACCATACCGATAACTCCGGCAATAATAACCCAATAAACCTTTATATCCGAATAAAGCACTTTTCTTATATACTCAATAAAAGTCGTTTTTTCTTCCTTCAAAAACATAAAGAAGAAGATAACGGCAGTATAAACAACAGGGACAAGCAAAGAAATTTTTATACCTCTGAAAATTTCATTATTTATATAATAATCTATTCCCGAAAGCATACTTCCCATACCAACTGCTCCAATAAGAAGCGATGAAAGTATTATAATAAGAGAACCGATAAAAAGCTTAAAAAATCCACATTTATCTTTTTTAACTTTCACAAAGTAAAGCAGCAGAGTCATTGCAAATGATGACATAACAACGCTGTATAAGCTTGGGTATAGAGCAATCAGCGATGATGGCATAACAAAGGTTATACCAAATGCAAAAACTGAAAGAATAAGTGCAAAAACAGTGAGCTTGAATATTTTCTTTGAGATAAGCATCTGAAGAATCAGAAGTGCGCACATAACCATTATAACGGCACATGCGGCAGCGTTTAATTTTTTATTTGCAGTGTAATCAAGCTTATTTTGTTGAGAATTAACGGTGAAGCCTAAGCCTTCTATTTTTTCTTTATAATACTCCGCAGCCTTTAAAGTATAATCGGCACATTCTTCAAAAGTAGCATTATCCACAACAATCTGAGTAACATTTATAAAACGGATATTTCTATCTACGGTAGAATTGAAATACTGATTTGTTCTGTATTTATAATTTGTTTCGTCCGCATGGGAATTATCATATGTTTCATAAGAGCGTATAACCTTCTTTGGCCCGCCGTCTTTCATAGCTTCATTAAAAATATAAGAATATCCCAGGGCTTTCTGGTTTGAAAGCTGGTCGGAATTCTCGGTAACAACCAAAGTCATATCATTTTCATTTATAATTCTTGAGATGCCTTTATAATTTTTTTCGTTTATATTATCTGCTTTGTATTTATTAGCATCTTCTTTTATGTTAAGATACCTGATATCATATTTTTTTATAAGGCGCTCCATATCATCAAGATAAAGGGTTTCTGAATAGTTTTTCACCTTATGAACAAGCACAACTTCAAAGCCTTCTTCACTAAGCTCTTTTATAACATCTTCTTCATATCCCAAAGATATATCCCAAAGATTTTTTCTGCCATCGTAAAAGACATATATATCCATATTTTCGACATTTTCAAGCTTTTTATATTCTTTATCACTGTATTTCAGGGGAATCATACCGGAAAGCTGTTTTTTCTCATTTTCTCTTTTCACAAGAAGAATATGACTGTCGTATGATACATCAGGGCAATTCTCTTTTATAGCATCTGCAATACGCATACTTTCATCATCATACTTATGACGAAGAACATTATATTTTATTGATGTTATATCGCCTCTACCAACAAGAGCGTTTACATCATTCTCCATCAAAGAAACCACATTAAAGCCCTTGCTTTTATATTCTTTAAGAATTTTTGATAGCGTGTCAGCCGAAACCTTATTTCTTATATCATTATACAAAAGCGAAACGGTAACATTATTATTTTTGTTCTCATTTTCAATTCTGTTGCCAAGTCCCGGAATGAGAAGTATAACCATCACAACAAGAACGAGCCATGCAGCATAATTTGTCAAGATTTTTTTCATAGCATCAATTCCCTTTCTTTTCTCTTTTTATAATATGTTTAAGAACACCTGTTTTATAAAGCAAAGCCAGATATATCACTGCTGATACACAAAGAGGAATTATAAATGTGATATAGCCGTGTGTAAAGTCCGGTGTCAGATTATTAAATACAATATATCCCAAAAGTGCAAATCCACCCGAAACAAATATTTTTATAATATCCATAAGAAGTTCTTTTTTCAAATAATGGCCCACAACCTGTTTTATTCCGACAGCCATCGCAACTGCATAAAACGCAAGAAGGGTGGAGGTAGTAACTGCTATTATAAGCGATACATTCGTCATTCCGAAATCTTTTAAATATACTTGGGGTACAAACACTTTTACCAACACATTAGTTACTACATTCAAAACTATAACTACTATTGTACCAACTACCGTATATTTATACTTTCCTGCAAGGTATAGAATTTTGTTTAAAAGCTCCTGAGAAACATACCCCAAAATTCCCAGGCTATATATGAAAAATACAGTCGAAACTGCTTTTGTAGATTCAGAAGTGAATGAACCTCTTTCGTATATGAGCCTTATTATATCGTTTCCAAAGCAACCCACAACAAGTAAAAACGGCAGGAAAATAGCCGCTATTATTGTTATGATATATATTAAAAGGTCATTAACATAATCAATATTGCCTTCCTCGTAGTTCTTTGAAATTGAAGGAAACGCAACAGTGGACATAGCAACAACAAACACACTTGATATAGTAATAAAAAGATTTGATGCATAGTTGAAGGTTGAAGCCATTCCACTCTCGCCACTTACAAAAGCCCTGTCTATATAAAAACAAAGCTGAAACATCATATTTGAAATAAATATCCATAATATCTCAGGATTTCTTCCGCCTTTTTCCCGTACGATTTTATCTGTTTGCGTAAATGAATAGCCTTTTTTAAAGAAAGACGGCAAAAGTATCACTATATGCAAAAGCCATCCCAAAGTTGTAACAACGCCAACCGCAAAAACAGACACATCAGGAACGAAAAGTGATAGAATAATAACCACATTAAACGGCAAACTCATAATTGATGT
>CAZZPN010000006.1:7478-16152 GCA_964655495.1 uncultured Oscillospiraceae bacterium | reverse complement strand
ATAAAAACAAAATTGTCAGATACGACAGTTTTATTTTAAATAAAATGATATTGGTTAAAAAAGTCCCGAGCGCAAAAAAAGGCATAAACGATTTTTTTCGTTTATGCCTTTTATTAAAAAATTTTATCTGCAGCCGCAATTTCCACAGTTATTGTTTCTACAATTACCATTTGCTATGGGATTGCAGTTTCCTGTTGACATACTACTGTCCGCACTGCTTACAGCAGGTGGGAAAAACTCGTCAAGCGGGAAATTGATGTTATCAAACAAGTCGCACGGATTTTCTTCTGTTGCGCCTACACATTCTTTGTCAGGAATACAAAAATCGTAAGCAGGGATAAGAAGCTGAACATTTCTCTCTAATTTCACAATAGAGAAAAGTCCCAAAGTAACAAATACATTTCTGTCTCTTTCTTCTCCGATTAAAGTATCGTCAAAGCAACTGGATATTTCCGTTGGAATGCTTGAGCAATCCATCTCACAGCAGCAATTACATTTATTTCTTTCCAAAACCTTGGCACTAAGTGCAATAGGTTCAACAACCTCAACAATAGCTTTAGGGAGATTGTTCTTAACTGAGTTTAAGACATCCTGTTCGTTAGGTCTGTAATTTGAAGAAAAGATTTTTGCTTTTCCTTCCGAGCCGAAAAGTATAACCTTTTTATCAAATGTTGCGAGACCTTCAACACAAGCAGGTCTGCCCACTCCTGTGAATACATCAAGATAAACCTTAAAGAAGAATTTCAAATCAACGGTATAATATCCTCTGTTAAACGGAACTTCTTCAATATCAGTATAAACCCAGATGATGTCAGCCTTTCTGACCTTTACATTAATTGCTCTGTCAATAAGCTCCTGACCTACACATGTTAAGTAAACTCTTGCATCTAAAATACAATCTTTATCACGGCAGGCGTCATAGACTTTATCTGTATGAATACAAACGCTGTCGCTTGGATTACAGCCACAACCGTTTGCAGCAACAGTCGGGTTTGTATTTCCACAATCTTTTGGCATATCAGTATCCTCCTGTAAAATTTTAAGATAAATTCCTTTTGCAATCTATCTTCAATTCCATTGTATGAGAATACCTTGCTTTTGTGATAAAAAAATATCATCAACTTTTTTGGGGTGATGATATTTTCTTACTCTTTTAAAAAATGATAGGAAAAAAAGCTTTAGAATGGAAAAACCGAACCAAAGCAAAGCTTTGGGGCACCCGAAGCTGTATTAGTATACAGCGAGAGGTGAGGTTTTTTGTTATAAACTTTTTTAACATCATTTCACCATCTGGTCATATACTTCTTTTATATTTTTCCTTATATATGTAGGCTTAAAGTCGCTCTCATCAACATTTTTCATCGTGCCTTCTCCGCTTAAAACAAAAACGGTATCAATTCCGGCATTGTATCCACTTTTGATATCTGTATAAATTCTGTCGCCAAATAAAACGGTTTCTTCCTTTTTACAGCCTGCTTTTTCCATTGCAAGATAAATCATTTCGGGCTGTGGCTTTCCGATAAAAAGAGGATTTCTTCCGGTTGCGTTAAAAAGCATTGCGCTCACAGAGCCACAGTCGGGAACAGAGCCGTACCATGTAGGACATACCCAATCGGGATTTGTTGCTATATAATCTACTCCCCTTTTAAGAAGAATACACGCATCCTCAAGCTTTTTAAATGTAAGCTCGGTATCAAATCCCATAACGAGAACTTCGATATCATCTTCAAGCTTATCTGTTATATTAAAACCGCTTTTTCTGAGTTGGTCTTTGAAGGCTTCTGTACCAAAGGCATATATTTTTTTATCCTTATGTGCTTTCTCAAGATAAATACATGTTGCATTTGTAGATGTAAGGAAATCTTCCTCTACTGTTTCAATTCCTAATTTTCTCATTTTCTCTATGTATTTATCCACGCTTTTTGAAGAATTGTTTGTAAGAAACATATATCTTCCGCCTATCTTTTTTATGTGGGCAAGAAAATCTTCAACACCTTCAAACAAATCGTCATCAAGATACAGAGTGCCGTCCATATCAAGTAAAAACAACTTTTTTTCTTTTAAAAAACTACTCATACCACAAATTTTCCTTTCCTGTGGAAATTCCCGAAGCACCTGCACCTATTACTTCGATAATATCTTCCCTTTTTGCTATAAGCCCTCCTGCGATGACAGGAAGTGAAACTTTTGTTTTTATTTCTTTAATAATTTTAGGCATTACTCCGGGCATTATTTCAATCATATCAGGTTTTGTCTGCCTTATATTTTCATAAGCAGTAACTAAAGACTGAGAATCAACGATAAAAAAGCGCTGTAAGGTCATAAGACCAAGCTCTTTCGCAGCTTTTATGAGGTTACTCTTTGTACTTGCGATACCGTCCGCACCGATTTTCTTTAAATGTTTAAGTGCATAGCTATCCTTACCGAGCCCTGCACATAAATCAATATGTATAAGTATCAGCTTTCCGTTTTCGTGTGATTTTTTTACATATTCTTCGATAGTTTCGATATTTCCGTTAAGGATTATAATTATCCCCACCGGACTTTTTATAGCTTTATAAAAAGCTTCGTCTGTCCAGGGAGCTGCAATTATCGGATTTTCTTCCAAAATTTTTGATATCATACTCTACCCTCTTAAAATATTTTTAGCAAATATTTGCACACGCTACCACATCTGCACCTGTATTCAGAATATTTTCTATTATAACTTCACCGATTTTGACAGGTGTTTTTGCAACAGTTTTATTGATTTCCTTCATACACTCAAAAAGAAGGTCTTTTGGTACTGCAGTATTCGTTTTTACGCTCAAAATTTTTCCGTTATCGCAAAATACAGTTGTTGTTAAAGTTCTTTTTGGGTTTATACATTCATTCTGAGCATAAATAAGTCCTCTTTTGCAGGTGTTGCCTGTAATTGAAATTATTTCTTTATTATCCTTTTTTTCCGTCAGTTCAACTTCAATATTACAGCCTATGGGACAAACTGTGCATATTATACTTTTCGTAATTTTTTCCATATTATCTTACCTCCGCTGTGATTTTGCCTGAAGTTACATTTTCAAGCATTTCTTTTGTTATCTTTACAACTTCCATTTCACCGGGGGCAAGCTTCTTTTTCTTTTTGGTGTATATAACTCTATCTGTGTCTCTTATTTCTATTATACCATCTTTTACGATTTCGTCAACCCTGAAATAAAGATTAAAATCATTTTTTTCGTTAACATTCTGCGGAACGGTGTATCTTATATGTCCTGCTTTTAAGATTTCCAGCGAAATACTTTCATTTTTTTCTTTTCTTAAATACTCTGCCGCACTTTTTCCTGCAATTTCCGCTTCCTCTGAAACATAGTCAACAAGGTCGTGAACATGAAGAACATTTCCGCACGCAAATACACCTTCTATGCTTGTCGCTCTCTTTTCATCAACGATAGCACCGTTTGTTATAGGGTCCATCAATATACCTGCATTTTGCGTAAGCTCATTTTCAGGAATAAGACCAACAGAAAGAAGAATAGTATCACAGCTTATATATTCTTCGCTGCCCTCTATTCGTTGTCTTTTTTCATCTACTTTTGCTATCGTTACACCCTCCACTCTCTTTTTGCCGTGAATTTCAACGATAGTATGGCTTAATTTTAGCGGTATGCCAAAGTCTTCCAAACACTGAACAATATTTCGTGTCAAGCCGCCGCTATACGGCATAAGCTCGCAAACTGCTTTAACCTTTGCTCCTTCTAAAGTCATTCTTCGTGCCATAATAAGTCCTATATCGCCGGAGCCTAAAATAACAACACTTTTTCCGGGCATATAGCCTTTCATATTAACAAGCTTCTGCGCAGTTCCTGCAGTAAAAATACCTGCCGGTCTTTCGCCCGGGATATTGAGTGCGCCTCTCGGTCTTTCTCTGCAGCCCATAGCAAGAATAATACTCTGTGCTTTTATTTTTATGATACCGTCATCAGGATTTACGGCAGTTATAACCTTGTCTTTGGTAAGATTTGTTACCATTGTATTTGTTTTATAAGGAATTTTAAGTTCATGCACCATCTTTTCATAGCGGTAAGCATATTCGGGGCCTGTAAGCTCCTCATTAAACTTATGAAGTCCGAAACCGTTGTGAATACACTGCTGCAAAACTCCGCCCAAAGCTGAATCACGCTCTAAAATAAGTACATCTCTTACGCCACATTCCCATGCACTTACAGCGGCACTCATCCCTGCAGGGCCACCGCCTATAATTACAAGCTCTTTATTTATCATAACTGCATCTCCTTTGTTCTTCCTGTTGTTATATATGAGCCTTCACCGTTTTTGGTGATTTCATCAGCCGAAACATTCATTTCATTTGCTAAAATATCTATTATATAAGGTGAGCAAAAACCACCCTGACATCTTCCCATCTGCGCTCTTGTTCTCCTTTTTACTCCGTCAAGGTCTTTTGCCGGCGGATTTGACCTTATAGCGTCAAGTATCTCACCTTCAGTAACATTTTCACATCTGCACACTACTTTTCCATAAGACGAATTTTTCTTTATAAGCTCATTTTTTTCCTCATCAGATAAATTCTTATAAAAATGTGCAGGTGACCTTAGCGGATTGAAGCTTTTGTTTTTAATAAGCTCACAAACCTCTCCCAAAAGTTCACTTACATACTCTGCAATTGCAGGCGAAGCGGAAAGTCCCGGAGACTCAATTCCGGCTAAGGTTATTATATTCCCCTCTCTTTTTATAATAAAATCGCCTGTATCCCCTGCAGCCCTAAGTCCGCAAAAAGAAGTTATTGCTTTTCCTGTTTCGACCTTTTTCAAGTTCATTCGTTCTTCCGAAATGATTTTATTAAGACCGCTTAAGGTTGTTGTTTTATCTTCCTTATCATCTATATTTTCAGAGGTTGGTCCTAAAATTGTATTGCCGTCAACAGTAGGTGAAACAAGTATTCCCTTTCCCATTTTTGATGGTGTGCGAAAGACTGTAGTTTTCACACATTCAACCGACTTATCAAGAAGAATATACTCGCCTCGTCTTGGAGTAACCTTAAAAGAAGTATCATTATAAAGCGAAGCGATATAATCAGCATATATTCCTGCTGCGTTTACTATGTATTTTGTGCTGACGCTTTCGCCTTTTTCAGATTTTATGGTGTATTCGCCGTTATTTTGGGGAATTTCGCAAACGCTGAAATTTGTTTTGAGTACGGCACCGTTATCCATAGCATTTCCGATTGCAGCTATACAAAGCTCATACGGGCATATAATAGCACCTGTTGGAGCATACATAGCCGCTTTTACATTTTCAGATAAAAGAGGCTCCATTGCGTGTGCTCTTTCGGAATTTAATATTTCAAGACCTTTAACTCCGTTTTTTTCTCCTCTTTCCTTTAAGACTTCAAGCATTTTTATATCGTCATCGTCAAATGCGATAACAAGTGAGCCGTTATTTATATATTTAACGCCAAGCTCTTCTGCTGTTTTTTTCATCATTTCAGAGCCTTTTACATTAAGGAGCGCTTTTAAGCTTCCTGCTTCGGCATCAAAGCCTGCATGAACGATTGCGCTGTTTGCCTTTGTAGCACCGCACGCAACATCGTTTTCTTTTTCTAAGATACAGATTTTAAGATTATATGAGGAAAGCTTTCTTGCGATAAGTCCGCCTACAACGCCTCCGCCTATAACACATACATCAAACATTTTTTACCTCCAAAAACTCATAAAAGCATAAAAAAACACACAAAAAATCAGCAAACATACTGTTTGCGATTTCTTGTGCGTCTCCAAATCTCTTACGCAATATTTATTTATACGGTTATTATATAGCTTTTTTAAAGATTTGTCAATACTTTTTCGATATCTTTTTTATCTGCACCAAAAAACCCCTGTATCATCTGACCGCTTCCGCCGCCTCTGCCGCTTAAAATACTGTTAAGCTCTTTTGCCTTTTCTCTTAAATTCAAAGTATTATGCTTTATAACATAATTAAATCCGCTTCCGTCTTTTTTTGAAGATAATACGCTTATATATGAAAAATTGTTTTCACTTAAAATATTTGCAATATAAATAAGCTCACCCATATCAGCGTTGTCTTCAAAAACAACTATATTTCCGTTTCTTTCACGGTTTTTATAATCACGATATTTGAAATTTAAAATCTCTCTTTTAAGTCCTACAAGCTCGAAATTCTTATCTGCAAGCTCCTTATGAAGCTTTTTTACAGCCTCATAGCTTTCATTCGGCTTAACGCTTAAGAGATTAGAAATTCCTTTTAGATTTTCAAATTTTTTAACATAATCATAATAAGCATCATATCCGCTTAACATACTTATTCTGGTTTTGTCTTTTAGTTTTTCTGCGCCTAAAAGCTTTATTATTCCGATTTCTCCTGTCTTTTTTACATGAGGTGCGCAGCAGGCACACTTATCGTAGCCTTCAATCGTTACAATTCTTACATTTTCTGTAAGCTCAAGCTTACTTCTGTAGTCTATATTTTTAAGCTCATCGTTATTCGGATAAGAAACGGTTATATCGACATTTTCATATATAACCTTATTTGAAAGGCGCTCTGCCTCTTTTAACATTTCTTCCGTCATATCGCCGTTTACATCAAGGGTTATACATTCCGAGCCCATATGAAAACCAACATTGTCAAAGCCGTATAAATTATGAATAAGACCTGTAACAATATGCTCTGCGGAATGGGCTTGCATATTTACAAATCTTTTTTCAAAATTGATTTTTCCCGTTACCTTTTTTCCGATATCAATTTTTTCATTTTTTTTACTTAATATATGATAGACCTTCCCCTCTTTTTCAAAAAAGCCTGCTACCTTAATTCCGTTTATTTCCCCTTCGTCACATTCCTGACCGCCGCCACCGGGGAAAAAGGCAGTTTTGCTTAATTCGATTGCAAATTTTTCATCGTTTGTTTTTTCATATGCAATAACCGTTGCCTCAAATTCTTTGATATGGCTGTCATAATCATAAAGTCTTTTTGTCATTTTAAATTCTCCTTAATCTATATGTATATTGCCGCTATCCGTTACTGTTATCATAGAATAATCCGAAGTGCATATAAGGTCTTTGTATCCGCTTGAGCGTATTATCGGATTTATGCTTTTGTCAAATTTTATCAAGTCCATAAGCTGTCGGTATTTTGAATTTCCATAATCGGTAAAAAGGACTGTACAGTCTTTCTCATTTTCGACACTGTATGCAATATATCTCATATGTGGTGAAATTATAAATCTTTTACCGTGTATCTCAAATTCAATTTTTTCGTTATTGGATATTTCTATAAAGTTATCCTTATACGAATTTTGGCATCTGATTTTCTTTCTTGTAAATTCTTCGTTTTCGTCCAATAAATAAGAATACATTTGTTTATTTACATAGATTTCGTCAATGTTATATGTATTATAGAAATTTTTAAGTATAGCTGAAGCATTCTCCTGACTATCCATAATAAAAAGTGTTTTTATCTTTTCGTTTTGAGAAAACGGGAAGCTTATTTGACTTTTTTCAAGGTCTGAAACATTACAAAA
Organism: uncultured Oscillospiraceae bacterium; assembly: GCA_964655495.1. GTDB lineage: Bacteria > Bacillota > Clostridia > UMGS1840 > UMGS1840 > UMGS1840. Next base: position 8,618 of record CAZZPN010000006.1, on the reverse strand, counting down.
AACATAATGATTGTTTTTATATATCACATCTGCTCCGTTAGTATCTCCCACATAAACGATATAAGCATTACTGTCTGAAAATGAAGCTGTATAAAAAGAAATCATCACAAAAACACAAAGAATAACCGAAATAAAAGCTTTTTTCTTTTGTTTATTTGCCAGAAATACTTTTAAAAGAAAATAAACTGCAAAAACAAAAATAACAGCACACTCTATCGGAAGGTATATCGGTATTTTAAAATTAAAGCTCCATTTTGAAACTGACATAATGAGAAAAATATATTTTATGATAAGCTTTAATAAAGGAGCAAAAATAAGTCCGAAAATATCACAAAGAACCCCTAACGATGATACCAGAATAATAAGAAGCATAAGAATTGCAATTGCAGTTTCAGCTAAAAAATTCGTAATCAATCCCCATAAGCTTATTCTCCCAAATAAGCTGTAACAAATGGAAAGCATAACTATATTCACACTTAAAGCAGAAGCGAGGTAACTCTTACCGATAAAATCATCTTTTAAAAAGCTTTCAGTAAAAACCGGCGAAAAAAACACAAGACCTGCCATAGCGGCAAAGGTCAGAATAAAAGAATAATCGTAAATTATAAAAGGGTTTACGATTGTAAAAAGAGTAGCCGTAAAAATAAGCGTCAACTTTGAGGAAATATGCTTAGCATAGAATAAATCACATATTTTTAAACAAAAAAACATAATATATGCACGAATTACAGCCGGAGAAAAGCCGGTATATAAAACAAAAAACGATGCTGCCGCAAGAATAATATAAATTCTCGGTCTGTATGATTTTATTATTCCTGCCGTAAAGAAAACGAGAAACATACAAAGAAATGTAAAATGAAATCCCGAAACGGTACACAGATGTAAAAGTCCCGATTTTACAAGCATATCGTAAAGTTCATCCGATATATATGCTTTATCCGATGAAATAACTGAATATGAAAATGCTGCTTCATCATAATCAAGGTATTTAAGAAGCGTAAAGAAAGTTGCTTTTCGTATTTTATAAAATGTTCTCTTTAAAAAACAGCTTTTATCTTCTCCCGTAATTTTAAGTTCATTTCCGTTATAGGAAGCATAAAAAGGAATACTAGAATATAGTCACTTTCAGCTTCTGCTTTT
>CAZZPN010000006.1:0-7468 GCA_964655495.1 uncultured Oscillospiraceae bacterium | reverse complement strand
TAAGGCTCACATTAAGCGATAAAAAAGTATTTTTCATATTTACTTTCTTTAAATAAAGCCCGGGAATTTCAATAATATCTCCCGGTAAAACTTCTGTCTCTCCCGTATATGATACATAAACCTTTAAATTGTCTTTTGTTTTCACAGTAAAGCTCTGGTAATCCAACTCGCTGTAAATATCGCCCATAACGGTTCCTGAAAAATTTTCTTTAAAGGAATTTTCGTAAGCCGATGTTTTATTAATGAAGCTTTTCTGAGAATAATTAAAATAAGATGCTCCCGATACAAAGAAGATGACACCCGTTATAACATAAGCAACTGACTTCTTTACTGAATTAAGCTTTGAAAAATCTGCACATACAAACAGAAAAAAGATTACTAATACCATAAAAACAGGGATATTTGAACCCAAATATCCCGTAAAAAACACTCCGGCAAAAAACATTGCCAATGCCATAATCAAATACGCATTAATCATTTTATAGCACTAAAACATCCCTGTCTGAGCTTTATTTTCTCTTACAATGTCTCTCCAGTCAAGGTCGCCTCGCTCTAATCCCTGAATAAGAACTTCTGCTGTTGCAAGGTTGGTAGCCAAGGGAATGTTATGTATATCGCAAAGTCTGAAAAGTCCGCTTACATCAGGCTCGATAGGCTTTGGAGTTAACGGATCACGGAAGAAAATCACAAGATCAATTTCGTTATAAGCTATTCTTGCTCCTATCTGCTGGTCTCCCCCCTGAGGTCCTGACATGAAACGGTGAACATCAAGACCGGTTGCATCGGCAATAAGACCACCTGTTGTTCCGGTCGCAAAAAGGTTATGCTTCTGTAAAATAAATTTGTAGGCAATCGAAAATTGTACCATAAGTTCCTTCTTCATATCGTGAGCAATCAAAGCTATATTCATAAAACACCTTTACCTTTCTTCATATATTTCAAATTTTTAGTACATATTATCTGTTTTTGAAAAATCAGTACGATGTCATTTGTTCGATATCGTTTTCCATTTTATTTTAATAGGAATTTCTTCTCCTGTCAAGCGTTTTGCACAATTTTTTACATTTTTCGCAAATTTTTTGCTGCCACCCTCAAGTGCAATTTGGCTATCGTTCTGATATTTTATCATCATCGGCTCATCTATAACAAGACCGATAAGCTGCGTTCCGAGATGCTTTAATATTTCGTCTATATTCGGCATCGCGCCTTTTCTCATAAGCTTTACATTAAGCTTATTTACAAGGACAAACCTTTCCTTAACGCCATATTCCTCACTAACACTTATAAGCCTGTCCGCATCTCTTATTGAAGCAAAATCAGGCGTAACAACACAAATAAGTACATCTGTAATGCAAAGCGCATTTTTAAGTCCCGTTTCTATTCCGGCAGGACAATCAAGTATTATAAAGTCAAACTGCTCTTTTATATCCGAAATAAATTTATAAAAAAGCTCTGTATCGATATCTTCCTTATCAATAGTCTGCGAAGCCGGAAGAAAATAAAGCTCTCCATATTTCTCAAAATGATAAGCAGCATCAAATAAATCAATTTTCTTTTCGTAAACATCTACAAGGTCATATATTATTATGCTCTGAAGTCCAAGCATAAGATCAAGATTACGAAGCCCAATATCAAGGTCTATAAGAAGAACTCTTTTTTTGTCAAGGCCAAGTGCTGCACCTATATTTGCAGCCATTGTAGTTTTTCCTACTCCGCCTTTACCCGAAGCAACTGCAATTATTTTTCCCATTTTTCTGCACACCCCTTATCTTACTTCAAGCTGAGAATACTCATCCTCAACCTCGCTTAATGAATTTATAAAATATTCTTTAAAAATTTCTTTGGCAACCGGTGCGATAGAATTACCGTGTTCACCGTGTTCAACAACAACGCTTATCGCTATTTCCGGATCGTCGTAAGGTGCAAAAGCTACAAAAAGTGCGTTATTTGTTCCCACAGCTTCCGCAGTACCCGTTTTTCCGCCGACAGCTATTTCAAAATCTCTGAAGGTATCACTCGCCGTTCCGTCTTCAGCAACCGACCTCATACCTGCCATAACTGCCTTATAGTTTTCCGGCTTAATATCAATTTCTTCTTCTATAACAGGCATTGTTTCACGGATTGCACCGCTTTTTGAGTCTTTTATTTTATAAAGAAGATGTGTTTTGTATCTTGTTCCGCCATTAACAACCGTTGCGATGTAATTTGAAAGCTGAATCGGCGTAAAAAGGTGGTCCGACTGACCGATAGCAGCCTGCAAGGTATCACCGGGATACCATATTTCGCCTCGTTCTTTTTTTTCGTCTTTTGAAGCAACAACGCCTTTTGCCTCACCGGGAATTTCTATTCCGCTAAGCACTCCAAGTCCGAATTTTTTACTGTACTTTTCAAGGTTATCAATTCCGAGTCTGCGACCTGTTTCATAGAAATAGTAGTTACACGAATAAGTTATCGCATCAGTTACATTAACATTCCCATGACTTCCGGGGTAAACATGACAAACCGGCTGATAATCATCATAAAAAGTATATTTACCAAGGTCTCTTATTCTTTCTGAAACGCTGACAGCATTCTCCTCCAAACCGGCTAAGGATGTCAGAATTTTATAGGTTGAGCCGGGAGCATATGTCCCCGAAATTGCTCTGTTCCAGAAAGGCTTGTCGTTATTCTTATAGTTGGTATTATAATCTTCTTCAAATGTTTCAAGGCTGTATGTCGGATAAGATGCCATCGCAAGAATTTCTCCCGAATGAATATTAATCACGCACACAGCACCGCCGCTTACATCGGGCGCCATCTTTACCCGCAGGTTATTTATCATTGAACTAAGTGCCTTTTCACTAGCCTTCTGAAGATTAAGGTCAATCGTCAGAATAATATCGTTTCCGCTTGAAGCAGGCTCAATGGTTTCATAAGAAATTATTTTACCGTTTGAATCCTGTTCAACACGCCTTACACCGTCACTTCCTTTAAGCTCAAAGTCATAAACCTTTTCTATTCCTTCTTTTCCGATTACATCGGTAAAGCTGTATCCCTTGTCCTTCAAAATATCGTATTCTTCCTTATATATAGGGCCTACCCTTCCCAAAAAGTGTGAGCCGACATTTTCGGGGTAAGTTCGCTCATAAGTCGTTGTTACATTAACTCCCGGGAAGGTGGTCGAGTCTTCCTTAATAACCGTAACAACATTCATATTGACATTTTTCGCAAAAATATAAGAGTTGTTTGACGAAAATTGTCTTAATTCCATCTCACTTCTTACGCTTATTACTTTTCTTAAGTATTTTTCGGGAACATCATCAGCTATTTTATACCTTTTTTTAAGCTCATAAATAGCTTCATCTGCTTTCAGATTTTCAGAAAGCTCTAAATTTTTCAGATAACTTTTTACGGACTCCTTTTCTTTTGTGTATTTATAAGGTTTTTCAGATATAGGAAGTGTATCCGTATAGCGCTCGTCATTTTTCTCCATGAGAAGTATAAGGTTATAGATTGTTTTATTAAGTGTTTCGGAGGTTTTTGAATATTTGGAAATTTCTACATTGTAGGTTATACTGCTCGTAACGATAACCCTTCCGTATCTGTCTAAGATATCGCCTCTTTTTGCTTTTAAGGGAACTGTTTTTACCAGGCTTTTCAATGAAGATTCACGGTATTTCTCTCCGTTTACAATTTGAAGTGAAAAAAGGCGGACAAAAAGTGAACACAAAAACAGCGCCATAAGCACAATTATGACAGCTACTCTTGAAAAAACTTCTCTTTTCACTCGCTTTCTTCCCCTTTCCTCATTTGCTTTTGTTATCTGTCAACCCTGAATGCAATTCTTCTTTTTTTCTTTCTCTTTTTGAAAAGATAAAGAAAAATTAGAAACACAAAACTGTTGTACAAAGCCTCAACAAGTGCTATTTTCAAAGCAATAAAAATAAAATTACCATCAAAAAGCCATACTATTACAGCAAATATTGTCGAATATAAAAAGCTTAGGATGACACCGCTGAAAAACTCAAACCAGAAATTTTCCGCAAATAGCTTATAAAAAACCCTTGCAATAATTAAATCAAACAAAACAAAGAAAAAAGTAAACTCTCCAAAAACTCTTCCGCCAAGTGCATCGGTGGCAAGTCCTAAAATAAGGGCATTATAAAAACCGAAGCTGTCATGATTGCGAAACGAAACACACATCACATAACAAAGTGCAATATTCGGCGCAACGCCAAAAATACGCATTTTGTCTGCAAAGCATGCCCCAAATGCAAGAATAACAACTCCTAAGAACACATATTTTATTTTTTCTGACAAATAACTATTTTCCATATCAAATTAAAAATCCTTATTTTCCGGTAATCACAAGCACCTCATAGAGATTTGAAAAATCGACTATCGGTGCAACCGTTGCATACTGAGAATTTGAATTTTCATCAACCTTGATTTCGTTTATTCTTCCGATTGGTATGCCTTTGGGATATATTTCACCAAGTCCCGAGGTTTCCACAATATCGCCCTCAAGTATAGTAAACTGACTTGAAATATAAAGCATCTGCAAAAGTCCCTCATTTATAAGAGTTATATCCCCTTCCGTAACAGAAATATCGCCTGTTCTTGTTATTTTGCAGCCCACAGATGTAGCAGGGTCTAAAATGGTCTGTATTTTTGCCCATCCGTTTCCAACCTCAAATACAAGCCCTACAAGTCCGTCTTGAGATAAAACAGCCTGATTTACTTTTATACCGCTTTCTTTTCCCTTATCAATCGTTACCATACGGCAGTAATTTCCCGAATCTCTTGCGATAACAGATGATGCTGTGGTCTTAAATTCCGGGTATCGCTCCTTTAAGTCAAGAAGCTCTCTTAATCTTTGATTTTCGCTTTCAAGTGCAGTAAGCGAGCTTACCTTATGGTCAAGATAATTGTTTTTATAGGTAAGCTCATCTATCTTCTGTGCAAGTTTCTTTTTATCACGGAAATATTCCGAAAAGCCGTCAAAGAAATTACCAATACCGTTGGCGGCAACAACAAACGGCTTTGAAACCACATTGAAGGCATTATCAAAAAAAGCTACATTGACTCTGTTTTTAGCGGAGGCAAAAACGAAAACGCATATAAGAAGAAGAACGATTGCATAAACAAAAACCGGTCTCTTTTGTCTTCTCATATTTTCTAAGCCTCCTTATATCTGATTTTTAAAAATTTTATCTTCTGTAATTTTTCACTTTGTTTTTATCGTTATTGATAAGCTTTAATGTATCTATTTCTTCAAGAAGCATTCCTGTACCGAGAACAACGCAGTCAAGCGCTGATTCAGCTACTCTTACAGGAAGCTGTGTTTCAGCATTAAGAAGCTTATCCAAACCTCTTAAAAGTGCTCCGCCGCCTGTGAGAATTATACCGTTTTCAACGATATCTGCAGAAAGCTCTGCCGGAGTTGATTCCAATGTTTCCTTAACAGCGTCAACAACCACACGGATAGGCTCACTTAAAGCTTCTCTTGCCTCTTTTGCAGTTATAATAATATTTCTCGGAAGTCCTGACACAAGGTCCCTACCTCTTACATCCATTTCAGGAATAATATCTTCACATTCATATACAGAACCAATCTGAATTTTAACCTGCTCAGCAGTTCTGTCTCCAATCTGAAGATTATGAACTTTTTTCACATAATCTATTATAGCTCTGTCAAAAGCGTCTCCCGCTACTCTTACAGTTTTTGAAGTAACGATAGCACCAAGCGAAATAACGGCAACCTCACTTGTTCCGCCGCCTATATCAAGAATCATATTCCCAAACGGATCAACAACAGGAAGTCCTGCACCGATTGCCGCCGCCATAGATTCTTCAGTTATATGAACCTCTTTTGCGCCCGACTGCAAAACAGCGTCTTCAACTGCTCTTTTTTCAACATCGGTTACGCCTGCCGGAACACAAGCAACGACACGGGGTTTTACAAATATACCGTTCTTAAGCACTTTTTTAAGAAAGAACTTTATTAAGTTATAGGTCATTGCGAAATCAGAAATTACACCTTCGCTCATAGGGCGCACAGCTATAATGCTGTCAGGCGTTCTTCCCACCATTTCCTTTGCATCGTTTCCTACTGCAAGAACTTCTTTTGTGTATCTGTTGAGTGCAACAACAGAAGGCTCTCTCAAAACGATTCCTTTTCCTTTAACATAAATAAGTGTGTTTGCTGTACCAAGATCAATTCCGATATCTCTACCAAATAATGACATTTTAAATTCCCTCCATTAATTAAAATACATATCTGTATATAACTGCTGAAATAATTATTCCTATAATAACTGCAACATTAACATTAACACTTAGCCCGAAGGTAAGCTTTATTATATATAAATCAAGCACAAACGGATCATTAAGCCCGAAAGTATATCCCACAGTAAGCCACGACAATGCACTGATATCTGAAACGAGATATGTAATGATTCCGCCGAATACCACTCCGATAACAAGAATTATCAAAAGTGAAAGCCACGAATATTTTGAATTAAGCACTTTTGCTCTCATTTTAAAAACCACCTTTTTATAATTAATTCAGATATTATTCCCACTAAAACCGACGATACAAGAGAAAGAATAATTGCATAAGGCAAAAAGCTAAAAACAGCCGCCGATTTCATAACAAAAAAAGATACTGTATATTGCATAGCGATATGAAAAAATCCGCCAAATGCACTTATGCCTATACACGATATTTTTTCCTTTAAAAATTTCTTTGCCAGATACATTGCAAAAAAACCTGTTATGCTTCCCCAAAAAGAAAATAAAAAGGAAGAAAATCCGCCAAAAATAAGTGTATTTATAATAATTTTCAATGACACAAGAAGTAAACTAAATATAAAACCGTTTGTGTACAAAGAAAAAACAATGACTATATTTGAAAAACCTGCCTTCACTCCGGGAACACCGAAGCTGAAATTAAATAGAGAGTCGAAAAGAGACAGGACAAACAAAAGTGCTGTAAGAATTGCCGTATATGAAACAAAAAACGCTTTTGTGTGCTTTTTTTCTTTTTTAGTATCAATAGGTAACTGCTGAAACATCTTCATCACTCAAAGTTTTTTCAATTTTTATCATAAGTTTATGGGGGGCGCAGATAATAAACTCTCCGTTTTGGGATATTCTTCCCGTTTTTATACAATCACGGCTTTTGCAATCCGAATCGGAAACATAAATACATCCGCTTTCCACCACTATTTCATTATATCCATATTCACCGGTTATCTTTACAGTTTCAGGCTCTTTTTTTCCAAAAAGTGTATATGAATACTCTTTTTTTCCGTCAACATAGATAACTGCTTCCCTTTTTCCGCCTTTTTCTTCATCAGCCGTTTTAACTATAAAAAAGAACGACACGACTGCAAACAATAACACGGCAGCCACAATTATAACATCCGCTTTTTTTACCATAGACTAAAAAACACCATTACTTTATATATAATACTACTATTTTATA
>CAZZPN010000005.1:12119-16270 GCA_964655495.1 uncultured Oscillospiraceae bacterium | reverse complement strand
TTTTGTTTTGTTGCCGATTGCTTCACCGCTGTTTTTGAGAGTTTCAACTCTTCTTACATCAATTCTCATTGATGAATAAAATTTGAGCGCACGACCGCCTGTGGTTGTTTCGGGATTTCCGAACATTACTCCCAATTTTTCACGAAGCTGATTAATAAATATTGCTACTGTATTTGATTTTGATATTATACTTGTAAGCTTTCTTAAAGCCTGAGACATTAAACGAGCCTGAGTTCCCATATGAGAATCACCGATATCGCCTTCGATTTCCTGTCTTGGTGTAAGTGCCGCAACAGAGTCAATAACAATAACATCTATCGCATTACTTCTGACTAACGCTTCAGTAATCTGAAGTGCCTGCTCACCCGTATCCGGTTGCGAAACGAGAAGTGAATCAATATCTACCCCGATTTTCTTTGCGTAAATAGGATCAAGAGCGTGTTCTGCATCAATAAACGCAACTTCACCGCCGTTTTGCTGTGCTGAAGCTATGATATGTAATGCAACTGTTGTTTTACCACTGCTTTCAGGCCCGAAAATTTCAACTATTCTTCCTCTTGGAAGTCCGCCTATTCCCGTTGCTATATCAAGAGGGAGTATGCCTGTGGGAATTGCTTCAACATCCATATTCACATTTTCCCCTAAACGCATAACAGCGCCTTTTCCAAAATCTTTATCTATCTGAGACAAAGCCATTTGAAGTGCTTTTTTCTTGTCCTGTTCTTTTGGTTCAGGTTTTTTCTTATCTATTGCCATAATTTTTTACCTGCTTTCTTTTTTCTATAATATAATTATATCATAAATAAAAAATTTGTCAATAAAAACACATCGAAATAAAGAAAAAAGAATAAAAGAGAATGGAGATGGTTTGTTTCTCAATTATTCTTTTTTTATTTTTCTTTTTTATAAATCGTCCTGGTCCTGAACAGGCTCGTCATATTTTCCTTTTGTTGTTCTGCCTGTGTACATTCCCTGAGGGTCAGTTTTTTTACCTGTGTTTCTCATTTCATCGATAACAAGCTTTGCTTTCGGGGGAATATTTTTTTCTTTTTTATCCATAATTTTTTCCTCTTTATTAAAATATTTTTTTGATTTTTTGATATTATTATTTGAAAAAAATCTTGAATTATAATAAAAAATAAAAACTTTTTAAAGGAAAAATGCCTTTAAAAAGTTTTTTAGTGTTTTGTATTAAATTAAAATAATCAGTTTGTTTTTTCGCCGTCTATGAAAAGAATTTCGTTATCCTTTAAATAGTTAAGGTCGCTTCTGGCTAAAGATTCAATCGTTTCCTGACTGCTTACACTTTTATCAGCAATACCAAGCTCCTCTTGCTTTTTCTTTTCCAATTCAATTTGTTCCTGAATAACTTTTTCTTCGTTAACAAGAACATTATAGTCGCTGTGAGTCTGAATATATAAAAAAGAGAAATATACGGTTATAACGATTATAAAATATATCCAGATATTTTTTTTCTTTAATTTAAGCATCAGTTCATAACCTCATAACTAAAATCTTTTCATAATGTGTATTTGTTTTAAAAATTTCGATTTCAAAAATCTTATAAATAAAACTGTCTTTTTAAATACCCACCGAAGCGGAAAAGTCAAAACTAAAAAACAAGTTTTCATTATTGTACCACAAAAAGATAGAATTGTAAATACTAATTTTAAAAAAAACTCAAAAATATTAAGAATTTTAAGCAATATAAAAGCGAAAAAATCCGAGAAAAATGTGATGTATATACCAATGCCCGTTGCAATAAGTAAAAAATGGTATAAACGCAGGTCAAATGAATAAAATTTATAAAGTACGGAAAATGAAACAAAAATCGTTAAAATCCAGAAAATAAAATCGCCGAAAATACAAAAAAACACATTGTTGTTTGTTTTTCTTCTCACAGTTTTAAAAAAATCGTATAAGAAACCGATTGCGGCTCCCGAAAAAATAAGGTATATCATTTTTTCACCTTTTTAAAAATTATCTGAATATACTTTTTAAGATATTGCCTCTTTTTTCGATTGTGTGTTCGTGCGGATAGATGATTTCGTCTATATATCCTTTGGCTATTATTTCGCCCGTATCTGTGCTTAATTTTTCAACTTTTAAATTTTTTCCTCTTATTTCAAGCACTCCAAGCACAGTATCAAGTACGATTTCATCTTCGTCAAAAGTAAGAATTTCTTTGACACCACCGATACTGAGCTTTTCTCTTGATTCTAAAATTATGTTTGAAATAATGTTTTCTGTTGACATAAAAGACACTCCTTAGCTTCTTTTTATTTTCTTATTGAATTATATTATAAAAAACCTTGAAAAAGAACTTGAACAACCTAAAAGTGCGCAAAAAATAGCGTTATTTCGCTTGACTTTTATACTATATGGTGGTATAATAATACAATAAGCTTTCATAATGGGGGCAAGTATTTTTGTTTTTAAAATCAAAAATAAAAAATTACAGAAAAGGATTGATAAAAAATGAAGCTTGAAGTATTACAAAAAGATATGATTGCGGCAATGAAAGAGAAAAATAAAGAAGTAAAAGATGCAATATCTTCAACGATTGCAGCTATAAAAAAGGTGGCAATAGATGAGGGAACAAGAGAAGATATCCCCGAAGAGCTTGTTGACAGAGTTATATTAAAAGAGTTAAAAAGCTTAAAAGAGCAGATTGATACTTGTCCTTCGACAAGAGAGGACCTTAAAATTCAGTATCAGACAAGATATGATATTGTTTCACGCTATGCTCCGAAGCTTATGTCAAAAGATGAAATCAAGGCAATCTTAGAAGAAAAATTCAAAGATGTTATAGAAACCAAAAATAAAGGTATGATAATGAAAGCTGTTATGGCTGAATTTAAAGGTAAGGCTGACGGAAAGGACATTAACCAGGCAGTAAGCGAGCTTTTAGGGTAGATGAAGGTAGTTTTAAAATGGAAATGAGTATTATACTTTTAAATCAGGTTATCGTTGTTCTTCTTATAATAATTTTAGGATATGTTCTTACAAAAATAAAGTATCTTGATGATAATTCAATCGCAAAGCTTACAAACATACTTCTTATGGTTGTAACACCTTGTATGATTATTAAGGCTTTTCAAAAGGAATTTGATTTTACATATCTTAAAAATTTTGGGATAGCGATTATCCTTTCAGTTGTAGCACATGTTTTTGGCATGATATGCGCGAAGCTGTTTTTCAAAAACGATGGCGGCAAAAGATATAAGGTTAACCGTTTTTCTGTTATATATTCAAATGCAGGCTTTATGGGATTGCCGCTTTTGAGTGCTGTTTTAGGTCAGGACGGAGTGTTTTACGGGTCTGCGTATCTTGTTATTCTTACAATTTTATATTGGACTCACGGTGTTTATATTTACACGGAGGACAGAAAGCAGCTTTCGATAAAAAAAATACTTTTTAACCCAGGTGTTATAAGTACAGTTTTGGGACTTATATTCTTTTTTACGAATTTTAAAATGCCATATGTTTTTGACCAGACTCTGACTCACCTTGCAAATATGAATACACCTATTGCAATGCTTATTTTGGGAAAATATCTGACAGAGGTCGATTTTAAAAGAGTTTTTAAAGAAAAGGAAATTTATATAGTTTGTTTTGTAAGACTTGTTTTTATCCCTGCATTATTTGCGATTTTGTTGAAAATGCTCGGAGTTGATAAAACGGTTGCAAGCGCCGTTCTCGTTACAGCTTCTTGTCCGATAGCTGTTGCGGCAACACTTTTTGCAAATAAATTTGATTCGGACGCGCCTTATTCATCGCAGGTGGTTTCGATTTCAACTATTTTATCAATTATTACAATCCCGCTTGTTTTTCTTATCTTATAATGATTAAAACAAGAATAAAAAAACTTTTTCGTGCAATAAAATTAATATAAAAATTATACTTTTAAATTAGTGTAACAGGAGGATATCAAAATGAAAGAAAACAATATTTTACAGAATGATAAAAACGGTGAAGTTAAGGTTAGTAATGCTGTTATTTCTGTCATTTCAGGAATGGCACTCAATGAAATTGAAGGTGTGTATTCAATAAGCGAGGATAAAGATACAGGAAATTATTCCAAAAAGCTTCTTACAAAAGGCATTTCTATTGAAGAAAAAGCTGATAGCGTAGTGGTTACAGTTAAAATA
>CAZZPN010000005.1:10746-12109 GCA_964655495.1 uncultured Oscillospiraceae bacterium | reverse complement strand
GGTTATGATGTTAATGAAGTGGCAAGAAATGTTCAGCTTAAGGTTAAAGACGCCCTTGAAAATATGATTGGCTTTAATGTCGAGAGTGTGAGCATAGTTGTAAGCGGTGTTCATGCAGAAGAAGAAAAAGAATCAAGTGCTTTAAAGGATAAAGAAACAGACAAATAATTTTTAAATTAAGAAAAATGTATAGAACTGAAAAAAGGTAAATGATATGAAACGAAGTGAATTAAGAGAAAATATTTTTAAACTTGTATTTTCACTTACAAATGAAGAAAATATTAACGACGAAAGTCTTGAATTTTATTTTTCTGATAACGGAATTGAAGGCAAAGATGCAAAGTATATAAAAGACGCAGTTAACGGAATATACGATAATCTTAATAAGCTTGATGAAATAATTAAAGAGAGTTCACTTAAATATTCTCTTGAAAGATTGTCTGCTGTCAGCTTGTGTGTACTTCGTGTGGCAATATGGGAAATTACTTTCAGAGAAGATATTCCCAATAATGTCAGCGCATTTGAAGCTGTTAAGCTCTCGGAAAAATATGATGACGAAAAGGCTAAAGGATATATCAACGGTATTCTCGGTGCATATATAAGAAAGCTTGAGGGAAAAAATTAATATGCAGGTTATTACTGTAACAGACCTTAATTTGTATATTAAGGGTATGCTTGAAAATGATTATGTGCTTAATAATGTAATGGTTAAAGGCGAAATATCAAATTTCAAAAACCACAGTTCAGGTCATCTTTATATGTCGCTCAAGGATAACGGCGGAGTGATAAGAGCTGTGATGTTCAGGATGAATGCTTCAAAGCTGAAATTTGTGCCCAACAACGGTATGCAGGTTATTGTAACAGGCAGAGTAAGTGTTTTTGAAAGAGACGGTCAATATCAGATTTATATAAACGAAATGATTCCTGACGGTGTTGGCGCACTTTATATAGCCTATGAACAGCTCAAAAAAAAGCTTGAAGCAGAAGGACTTTTTGATGTTTCTCATAAAAAGCCGATACCGAAATATCCTAATATTATAGGCGTTGTTACATCTCCTACGGGGGCGGCAATAAGAGATATTTTGAATATATTAAAAAGAAGGTTTCCTTACACAAAGGTATATTTATATCCTGTTTTGGTGCAGGGGCCTGATGCCGCACAGTCGATTGTGAGAGGTCTTAAATATTTTGACGGTAAGGTTGATACTGTTATAACAGGACGCGGAGGCGGCTCTATCGAGGACTTGTGGGCATTTAACGAAGAAATTGTTGCAAGAGCAATTTTTGAAATGAAAACTCCCGTTATTTCAGCGGTAGGGCATGAAACTGATTTTACTATTGCTGATTTTGTGGCAGACAGAAG
>CAZZPN010000005.1:0-10736 GCA_964655495.1 uncultured Oscillospiraceae bacterium | reverse complement strand
TCCGTCATCGGTTGAGCTTTCAAAGTTTTTTAAAATTGTTGATGCAAGGCTGACAACTGCACTTATAAATAAGGTGGAAAAGTCAAAAAAAGATTTTGAAAATTTAAAAAACAGAGATGTACTTAAAAATCCTCTTGCAGTATTTGATATTAAGAGAATGGTTATTGATTCTTTGGAAGCAAGGCTTGATAAAGCATATTCTCAAAAAACAACACTTTTAAGAGAACGGTTTTTGAAATCTTTTTTCAAGCTTGATGCACTTCATCCGCTTAAAATTTTAAACAGAGGCTACTCTATGGCAACGGATGAAAATGGAATACCCGTTTCAAGTGTGAAAAAGATAAAAAAAGGTGAAAAAATAAGTATTTCTTTTTCGGACGGTAAAGCGGATTGTACAGTTGATGGCATAAAAAAGTGCGAAATACTAAAATGATAGATGAAAGGTTTATGATATAAAATGAGCGTAACTAAAAAAGAAATGACTTTTGAAGAAGGCATGAAAGCGCTTGAGGAAATTGTGGTAGCTATGGAAAAAGGTGATGAGCCTTTAGAGAGTTCTATGGCACTTTTTGAAAAGGGGACAGAGCTTTCAAAGTTTTTGCAGAAGAAGCTTGATGAAGCTGAAGCGCAAGTAAAAAAGCTTACAATGAAGGATGGCAAAATGATAGCTGAAGATTTTGAGGCTGTGGAGTAATTTATGGAATTTTTAAAAGAATATAACCTTAAAAAAGAGGCTTGTGAAAAAAGAATAAAAGAAATTTTTGAAAATGAAAGCTTCAAATCTGATTCCTTGAAAGAAATTATGGAATATGCAGTTTTAAACGGCGGAAAAAGAATGAGACCTGTTCTTTTTTTAAGCAGTTTTGAACTTTTGGATAAAAATTTCGAAAAAGCTCTTGATTTTGCTTGTGCGCTTGAGTTTATTCATTGTTATTCGCTTGTTCACGATGATTTACCGTCAATGGATAACGATGATTTTAGACGGGGAAAACCAACCTGTCATAAGAAATTTTCCGAGTATGGTGCTGTTCTGGCAGGTGATGCGCTTTTAAATTATTCTTTTGAAACTATGCTTTCAAAGGCTGACAAATTTTATTTTGCAGATGCACTTCAATGTATGCGTGTTGTATCGCAAGCATCAGGAAACAAAGGAATGTGCGCAGGTCAGATGGCAGATATGAGCCAGGATATAGAAACCTTTGACAAGCTTCTTAAGATGTACGAAAATAAGACGGGTGCGCTTCTTAAGGCAGCAGTTCTCGGCGGTTTCTCTCTTGCAGGCGGTTTTTATAAGAAAAAAGAGGATTATTACATACTCGAAGAGTTTTCAAAGCTTCTCGGCCTTATTTTCCAGATTAAAGATGATTTACTTGATGTAGAGTCAACTGATGAAATTTTAGGAAAACCTACATTCAGCGACGAGAAGAACAATAAGAACACTTTTGTTTGTGAATACGGAACGAAAAAGTGTAAAGAGCTTATATGCGAATATAAGGATAAGGCTTTTTCACTTCTTGATTCTTTAGAGTATGATACCAAATTTTTAAAAGAACTCACAGTTTTCAGTGCTGAGAGAAAAAATTAGAAAAAATAAAAAATAGAAAATAAAAAACGAAAAATAAAAAATGTGACGCTGTATTCTAGTCAACCAATGTAGATTGAAGACGGGGCTAAAAATCCGTTAAAGAGCATATCGATGAAGCCTCTTGTGTTTGCTTTGAACGCCCAGTTCGGGGTGGATGCTGGGGGTAGGCTTTTGCTTACAGTTATGGGATAGCTTCCAATGGCATGAAAGTTGAATCCTATATCTGGGGAGACCTGTCCTCGTGGGAACAGATTTCGGTTACAGAGACTGTTCTTACGGTTCAGGATTAAACCTGTAATGCGGTGGGCAGATAAATCTGTTACGCTGTGTGCAGAGTAGCTTGCCTTGAGTGAATGTCGGGGAGATGAGAAACAAATTGCAGGAGAGGTACCATTCTGCCTTTTGAAATGCTCATTGAAACGCCATTTGCAAAAAAGGATTAAATCTACACCATGTTGTTTGGGAAAACCTCTAGACAGAATAATGGCGGGGGATTAAAGTGTGGACTGAGTGGTGATCGAGTTCGGTAGTTGGCAACATTACCGGATGCACTTTAAAAAGAAATTGCTTCATTGGCGACAAGAAGTAGTGCATCGGGAAATCCTACTCGACCTATGCCACAAGATTTACCCCGACATTGTCACATATTTTAAATATAAATTTTTATAATTAAAAAGATTATAAGGAAAAGAAAATGATTAACAACGAAAACGAACAAAAAATTGAACCTAACGGGCGTGAGGAAAAAAACTTAAAAAGTATAAAAAAAGAAAAAAGAAAAATAAGCTGGGCAGTAAAGGTAACTGTTATAACCTTTTTCTTATCGCTTGTTTTGGGATTTTTTTCAGATGTACTTTCTAAAAATCTGAATGTATTTATCGCTCTTTTGATACTTTTGATAATTATTTTGGTAGGTATTTTATTCGATATTGTAGGTCTTGCCATAGCAACTGCAGATGAAAAGGTTTTTAACGCAATGGCAGCAAAAAAAGTAAAAGGCGCAAAGGAAGCGTGTTATTTGATAAAAAATGTAGAAAAGCTTACAAATATCTGTAATGATGTTGTCGGCGATATCGCAGGTATTATAAGCGGTGCAACCGGTGGAACGATAGGACTTCATATTGTTCTTTTACTAAAAGAACAGGGAACAACATCCGAGATTATTATTTTAAGTACAATTTCTGCAATTATAGCTGCTTTGACAGTAGGCGGAAAGGCAATTGGAAAGAAATTTGCAATTATAAGAGCAAATGATGTTGTGTTTTTTGTATCCAGAATAATGGCGTTCTTTAAATTCGGAAGATAGAGGAAAAAAGAAAAAAATGAAAAAGCTCGAAGAAATCAAAAACGGCAAAAATATAAAAGAATACAGTGATAAAGAGCTTCGGGAGCTGTGCGAAGAAATAAGAGAATTTCTTATTGATTCAGTTTCTAAAACCGGCGGACACTTAGCATCAAATTTAGGTGTAGTCGAGGCTACGGTTGCTATGCAGTGCGTTTTTGATTTTCCTTTTGATAAGCTTATTTTTGATGTAGGTCATCAAAGCTATGTACATAAGCTTCTTACAGGGCGTATGGACTATTTTGATACATTAAGAAAATATGGCGGCATTTCGGGTTTCCCAAAAACAAACGAAAGTGAATTCGATGTTTTTAATTCAGGACACAGTTCAAATTCAATTTCCGTCGCTCTTGGTTTAAAAAGAGCATTTGAGCTTTCGGGAAACACAAAAAACAAGGTGGTTGCGTTTATAGGTGATGGCGCATTAACAGGCGGTATGGCTTATGAAGCTTTAAACGATGCCGGAAGAAGTAAATCCAATATTATAATTATATTAAATGACAACGAGATGAGTATTTCTGAAAATGTTGGCGGTATTGCACTTCATCTTGCAAAAATCCGTACCAACAGGAAATACCTTGTTTTAAAATCAAGGATAGCTGATTTTACAAAGCATATTCCGATTTTCGGGAATTTTATATATAAGGTTGTATCAAATTTAAAAAGACCGATTCGTAACATTGTTACAGGAAGAAGAAACAATATTTTTGAATCATTGGGATTTTATTATGCAGGCCCTTTTGACGGTCATAATGTGGGAGACTTAAGGGAGAAATTTTCTGCCGTAAGCACACTGAAAAAGCCTTGTGTCGTTCATATTATAACAAAAAAAGGAATGGGCTATAAATACGCAGAGGAGCATCCTGATTTGTACCACGGAGTTAAGCAGTTTGACTCTGCAAATAAACTCGAAAGAAAAAACAGTCTTGATTTTTCATCTGTTTTTGGAAATAAACTTGTAGAATTAGCAGAAAAAAATGAAAAAATAGTGGCTATAACTGCTGCTATGCCCGACGGAACAGGACTAAAAGAATTTGAAAAGAAGTTTCCGCAAAGATACTATGATGTTGCTATCGCTGAAGGACATGCTGTGGGACTTTCGGCAGGACTTGCCATAGGCGGAATGGTCAGTGTTTTCGCTGTTTACAGCGCTTTTTTGACAAGAGGCTTTGACCAGCTTTTGACAGATGTATGCGGTATGAATCTTCACGCAGTATTTTGTGTAGATAGAAGCGGACTTGTTGGTGAAGACGGGGAAACTCATCACGGAGTTTTTGATATTGCATACCTTAACCTGATGCCAGGATTAACAGTTATGTCTCCGGCAACTTTCGATGAACTTGAAAATATGCTTGAGGATGCAGTTGAAAAATATAATTCTCCTGTTGTTATAAGATATCCTAAGGGCAGCGAAAAAGAAATAGTAAATAAATATAAAAAAGATAAAAATCATATCTATGAAGATAAAAAAGCCCAGGTTTTAATTGAGGGAACTGATGTCAGTATCTTTACTGACGGCTCAATGTGTGCCGATGCACTTATTGCAGCAGAAAAGCTTTTGGAAAAAGGAATTTCGGCTGAAGTTGTTAATTTAAGATTTATAAAGCCGCTTGATGAAAAAACGATTTTAAATTCGTTTCAAAAAACAAAGAAATGCGTAGTTATGGAAGATGGCGGACTTTACGGTGGTATTCACTCTGTTATTTCTTCTTTGACAGGTGAAAAAGTACTTTGCGTTAATACAGGGGATAAATTCGTTTCTCACGGAAGTGTTGATGAACTTAAAAAAGAACTTAAAATGGACGGAGAATCCGTATGCGAAAGAATTATAAAGGAGTATTTTTAGTTTGAAGATAAGATTGGATGTTTTGCTTGTTGAGAAAGGTCTTTCTCAGACAAGAGAAAAGGCAAAAGCGCTTATAATGGCGGGAGATGTTTTTGTAAATAACCAAAAAGCCTATAAAGCCGGAGAAATGGTTGAAGAAACAAGCGAGGTTGTTATAAAAAAAGAGCTTCCGTTTGTATCAAGAGGCGGCTTTAAGCTTGATAAGGGAATAAAAACATTTGAAATTCAGCTCAAAGATAAAGTTTGCATTGATATAGGTGCATCAACAGGCGGTTTTACCGACTGTATGCTCCAGAACGGTGCAAAGAGAGTTTACAGCGTAGATGTAGGCTACGGTCAGCTTGACTGGAAATTAAGAAGTGATGAAAGAGTCGTTGTTTTGGAAAGAACAAACGCAAGATATTTGTCCGAAGAACATATTCCTGAAAAAGCAGACTTCCTTTCTGCCGATGTTGCGTTTATTTCTTTAAAAACTGCGCTTACAACAGCAGTTGATTTATTGAAGGATGACGCATACTTAATGGTGCTTGTAAAGCCGCAGTTTGAGGCAGGAAAAGAGTTTGTAGGAAAAAAAGGCGTTGTACGGGATAAAAATGTGCACAGAGATGTAATAATAAATGTTTCCCAAGCAATGGCGGAAAAAGGGCTTTCAATTCTGGGGATAGACTTTTCGCCCATAAAAGGTCCGCAGGGCAATATAGAATATCTTCTTTATATGACAAAGAAAAAAGTTGATTCGATTGATTATATAAAAAAAGCTGATGAGATTGTGGAAGAATCTCATAAAATGCTTTCTGAATAAGAGGTTTTTAAGATGAATATCGGTGTTATTTTAAAAGATAAGAACAACAGTGAAATAAACAAGGCTGTTGAAAAATTAAATAAAATTGCCGAAAAATACAAAAGTGAGCTTTATTTTTTGCGTGATAATTTTGATGACGGTGTAATAAATACAAATAGAATTTTATCGGAAAAAGAATTTTATGAAAAAATAGAAATTCTTGTTTCTCTTGGCGGAGACGGCACAATTTTAAGGTATGCAAAGAAAACAGCATCAAAAAAAATACCGGTTTTCGGAATTAATTTTGGTAGAGTGGGCTTTCTTACAGATATAGAAAAAAATGAAATTACGCTGTTTGAAGAAGTTTTAAAAGGTAACTACATAATCGAAGAGCGAATGATGCTTGACGCAGTTTTTTCGGATTGTACATCAAAGTCAAAAATTAAAACTAAAAAATGTACTGCTTTAAATGATATTGTTGTTTCAAGAGGTTTATCTCCCAAAATGCTGGAAATGGAAATATATGTAGATGGTGAGCTTACAGATACCTTGAGAGCTGACGGCGTTATTTTTTCAACTCCAACCGGCTCAACAGCATATTCACTTAGTGCCGGCGGCTCGGTTATTGACCCGAAATCAAGACTTATTGAGATTACACCTGTTTGTTCTCATACATTAAAATCAAGACCGCTTATTATATCCGAAGGCAGAAGAATTACACTTAAACACATAAATTTTTCAGATACGGAATTTTCATATTTTTCTGCTGACGGAGACGAAATCAAACCGTTTTCAAGAAGCTATTGTGTTGATATCACCGTTTCAAAAAAGAAAACAAGGCTCATAAGAGTAAAAAACAGGAATTTTTATTCTGTCTTAAAGGAAAAGCTTTAGGAGCTTTTACATATCGAAAGGATATTTATAGAAAATGAAGAAAAAAAGACAACAGGATTTAAAAAATCTGATAACTAATGAAGCAATACGCACCCAGGAAGAGCTTACAGAAAAGCTTTCAAAGATGGGGTATGATGTAACTCAGGCGACTGTTTCAAGAGATATAAAGGAATTAAAGATTATAAAGACAGCCGACGAGACAGGAAATTTAAGATACTGTATTCCAAACGGAGTTATAAAACAGACAACCGATTTGGCGTCGTTTGTGCATCTTATAAAAACAATAAGAGTTTCTCTTAATGTTATAGTTATAAAAACTCATGTGGGTATGGCGCAGGGGGTTGCTGCTGTTATTGATGATTTACACTTGACAGAGGTGCTTGGAACGATTGCAGGCGATGACACTATAATGATAGTTTGCGATGGTGTTGAAAAAACACAGAACATCTATAAATATCTGTATTCAAATTTATCGTAAGGAACTGATTTTTTATGCTTACAGGTTTACTTATTAAAAATTTAGCTGTTATAGAGAATTTAAGAATAGATTTTAAAGAAGGCTTTACGGCACTTACGGGTGAAACGGGGGCAGGAAAATCTATTCTTGTTGATGCGCTTTTTATGATTTTGGGTGCGAGAGCTTCTAAAGATATTATAAGAAAAGGCGAAAAGAGCGTTTTTGTTGAGGCATCTTTTTATATTCCTGAGTGCAAAGATGAGGCTTTATGTGATTATATATGCGACGATTATCTTATTATTTCCCGTGAAATAAATATTGAAGGAAAGAATGTTGTAAAAATCAATTCCCGCCCTGCAAATACGGCGGTTTTAAAAGAAATATCAAAATATCTTATAAGTATCCATTCGCAAAATGACAATCAAGTGCTTTTTAATGAGGAGCTTCATTATAAATACCTTGATAATTTCGGGAATTTGAAAGATGAGTATGAGGGTTATCTTGAAGCCTATAAAGAATATACAGATGTTTCAAATGAACTTAAAAAAACACTTGAAACGCAGACAGCTGATGAGGGAAGGCTGGATTATCTTAATTATGTAAAAAAAGAAATTGAAAATTCGGGTATTGAGCCTGATGAAGAAGAAAAGCTGAAAGATAAGAAAAAAAGAATAAAAGAAGCCGAGCAGATTAAAAAGGCTGTCGAAAGTGCATATTATGCACTTTTTGAAGGAGAATATAATGCTTGCGGGCTTATAAAGGAAGCAGCTGATTTTATCTCAAGAGTAGATAGCTTGGAGACTTTTTCCCAAAAGCTTAACGATTTAAGAGAAGAAGTCCTTAATATAACCGATGAAATCCAGGCAGCGTATGAGGATAATGACAGCGAATATAATGATATAGACGAAATAGAAAAAAGGCTTGATGTTATATACAAACTAAAATCAAAGTATGGCGGAAGTGTGGAAGCTGTTTTTCAAAAGTATAATGCTGCAGTAAAGGAGCTTTTTGAAACCGAAAATCTTGATAATAAAATAGATGAGCTTCAAAAAGCTAAGCATAATGCTATGAAAAAAATGGCAGAAAAGGCTGAGGTCTTAACTAAAAAAAGAAAACACGCGGCAGGTGAACTTTCTGTAAGAATAGAAAAAGAGCTTCGTGAGCTTATGATGCCCAATGCAAGATTTGAGGTAGTTTTAATTGAAAATGATAAGTTTACGAAGTCGGGCAAGGAAAGCGTTTGCTTTATGTTTTGTGCAAATGCGGGTATGGAGCTTCAGCCTCTTATGAAAATTGCTTCGGGAGGCGAAATTTCGAGAGTAAATCTTGCGATAAAGTCAGTTTTATACGATATAGACCCTGCGTGTGCATTTGTTTTTGACGAAATTGATGTAGGAATAAGCGGAAGAGCAGCACAGAAAACAGGCGAAAAAATGTATTCTCTTTCAAAAAACAATCAGATTTTGTGTGTTACTCATCTTTCGCAGATTGCAGCTATGGCAGATAATCATTTGCTTGTTTTGAAGGATGAAACTTCAGGTATTACAAAAACAACGATAAAATATGTTGAAAACGAAAAGAGAGCAGAGGAACTTGCAAGAATGATTGGCGGGGTAGAGGTAACACCGCTTACGCTTAAAAATGCAGAAGAAACGCTGCTTCTTGCAAGTGAATACAAAAGAAGCCTTGAAGTGTGAGGAAAATAAATGGAAGTTTTGGGCAGAGTTAAGGAAAAGTTAGATGAAAATAATATAAAAGTTGAAATTTTAAGAGCATCGGCGTGCGGTGGTAAGTGCGGAGAGTGTGGAAATACCTGCGGAAGTAAGTCATACATTATTGTAAAGAATTGTGACGGCGCAAAAAAAGACGATGTTGTTAAAATTCAGTCCGATGATAAAAAGGTTCTCGGATTATCATTTGTGGTTTTTATTGTTCCGATTTTAATTATAGTTCTTTTTTACAGCTATGGAAGCTATATTATAGAAAGTGAAACCTTAAAGGCGCTTTTTGCTTTTTTGGGAGGGGTTATTTCTTTTTTGATAGCGGTTGTCTTTTTCAGAGGATTGAAAAAACCTGTTTCAAAGATTTATTATTCATCGGAAAATAACGAATATAAGATTTAAGTCATAAGGAGAGACATTATGGATTTTGTTTCAGAAAGCCTTTCGGTAAACGAAAAGGGACATCTTACAATAGGCGGAGTTGATACAGTTTACTTAAAAGAAAAATACGGAACTCCTCTTTATGTTATGGATGAAGATTTAATAAGAAAATATATGGGCGAATACAGAGAAGCCTTGAAAAAATATTACGATGGCAACGGAATGGCGCACTATGCTTCAAAAGCGTTTTCGTGTAAATATATATATAAGGTTGCCTCAGAAGAAGGTTTGGGCGCTGATGTTGTTTCGGGCGGTGAGCTTTATACTGCCCTAAAGGCAGGTTTCCCGGCAGAGCATATTTGCTTTCACGGAAATAACAAGACAATATCTGAGCTTGAAATGGCAGTAGAAAACAATGTAGGACATATCATTGTTGATAATAAAACAGAGCTTATGAGGCTTGAAGAAATATGTGAAAGACTTAATAAAAAACAGGAAGTTATTTTCAGAATTAAGCCGGGTGTTGATGCGCATACGCACGATTTTATAAAAACAGGGCAGATAGATTCAAAATTTGGCTTTGCAATCGAAACAAACGAGGCAATCGAGATAATAAAAACAGTTGCAACACTTAAAAATGTTGTATATAAAGGTATTCATTGTCATATAGGCTCACAGATTTTTGAGTTAACACCGTTTATAGAAACTGCTGATGTTATGATGACTTTTATAAAGGAAATAAAAGATAAAACGGGACTTGAAACGGATATCCTTGATTTTGGCGGCGGTTTCGGAATAAAATATGTAGAAGAAGATAAACCGATAAAATATGCTGAATTTATAAAAGCAGTTTCAAAGGAAGTTAAAATGCTTTCCGAAAAACTTGGAGTTAAGGTTCCTTATATTCTTATGGAACCGGGAAGGTCGCTTGTTGCACCTGCAGGAATAACACTTTATGAGGTAGGGTGTGTAAAAGAAATTCCAAATGTCCGTACTTATGTGAGTATTGACGGTGGAATGGGAGATAATCCACGCTATATTTTATACGGTGCAGAATACTCAGGCTGTATCGCAAATAAGGCGGATAAAGAAGCAACTGAGATTTATACGATAGCAGGAAAATGCTGTGAATCAGGCGATTTAATAATGGAAAACGCAAAATTTCAAAAAGCCGAAGTCGGAGATACATTGGCTGTCTTTGCGACAGGTGCTTACAATTATTCAATGGCTTCAAATTATAACCGTATTCCAAGACCTGCAGTTGTTTTTGTAAAAAACGGCGAAGATAAGCTTGTGGTAAAAAGAGAAACATATGAAGATGTTGTTTCACTTGATTTGTAGAAATCAAAAAATATGAAGATATTGTTTCACTTGATTTGTAGAAATCAAAAAATACGAGGATATAATTGTATTTGATTTATAGAAATCAAAAAAAGAAAGGAAAAATGAAAATGTTTGGATTTGGAAAGAAAGACTATGATTTTAAAGTAAAAATAGAAGGGATGCACTGTGTGAATTGCTCGGGAAAGGTTGAAAAAGCTTTGAATGAGCTTGATGGTGTCAGTGCAACTGTTGACTTAAAGAAAAAGACAGCGTATGTAAAAGCTTCGTTAGATAAAAAAGAAATTATAAAAAATACAATCGAAGAACTTGGCTTTTCCGTTTTGGAAATATAAAAGGGGATGTTAAAAAACTCCAGACCGCAAAAAAAGAATATAAAACCTTAAAA
>CAZZPN010000004.1:0-17139 GCA_964655495.1 uncultured Oscillospiraceae bacterium | reverse complement strand
TCTGCCGGAATATTTAATTCAAAATTTGTTGAAAATACCAGTTGAAAATTTTTTCTGTTTGTGGTATAATCTACTTGTATTCTTGGTTGTTTTTGCATACATCAATTATACCACAAAAGCCGCAAAGTTTCCATACTTTTGCGGCTTTTTGTGTGGCTTTTTTTAAAAATTTCAGAGCTGCCTCACTTTTTTACTGAGACAGCCCCTTTTTTATTTGTGTCCGTAAGGACAGAAATAATTTAATTATTAACCATCTTCAAAAATTCTTCTTCTGTTATGATTTTTATTCCCAACCCCTGGGCTTTTGTAAGCTTACTTCCGGCATCCTCTCCTGCAAGTACATAAGTTGTTTTTTTGGAAACCGACGATGAAGTTTTTCCGCCGTTATCCTCAATTATTTTGCTCGCTTCTGCTCTTGATAATGTGGGGAGAGTTCCGGTAAGAACAAATGTCATATTTTTAAATACTTCCGAAACATCTGTACTGATATATTCCATATTCACTCCGTATTCACGAAGTTCTTCTACGGTTTCTCTGTTTTTTGGATTATTAAAAAATTCCCATACATTTTTACCCGAAATTTCACCAACATCAAAAATACCGGTAAAATCTTCTATTGTGGCATTCATTATATTATCAATGTTTTTAAAATGCGAAGCAAGGTTTTTTCCGGCTTTCTTTCCAATCTGACGGATACCGAGTGCAAAAAGAAGATTTGATAAATCCTGCTTTTTCGAATTGTTTATAGCATTGATAAGATTTTCCGCAGATTTCTCGCCCATTCTTTCAAGCTTAGAAATCTCCTCTTTTTTCAATCTGTAAATATCTGAAACCTTTTCTATAAGCTTATTTTCTACAAGCGCTTCTACAATCTGAGGACCTAAGCCTTCAATATCCATAGCTTCTTTTGAAGCAAAATGAGAAAGATTTCTTAAAATCTGGGCTTTACATTCAATATTTGTACATCTGAAAGCCGCTTCTCCTTCTTCCCTTTTTACTTCACTTTGACAAACAGGACACTTTTCGGGCATAATATATTGTTTTTCGCTTCCATCTCTTTTTTCGGGAACTGACGCTAAAATTTCAGGAATAATATCGCCTGCTTTACGGACTAACACCGTATCGCCTATCCTTATATCTTTATCCTTTATATTATCATAGTTATGAAGCGTTGCTCTTTGAACAGTTGTTCCGGCTAACCTTACAGGCTCCAATACTGCATTAGGGGTAAGAACACCTGTTCTGCCTACCTGAATGACGATGTCTTTAAGCTTTGTTTCCTTGATTTCAGCAGGATACTTGTATGCTATCGCCCATTTAGGAAATTTTGATGTTTCACCTAAAATTTTTCGCTGTTCAAAGTCATTTATCTTTATAACGGCACCGTCAATATCAAAAGGAAGCTCCTCTCTCATTTCGCCCAAACGCTCAATCTCTTTAAATGCTTCTTCCATAGTTTTAAAAGTGTTATAATACACACTGACAGGAAGTCCGCATTTTTTTATATAGTCAAGAGTCTCGGTATGAGATTTGAAATTTTCCCCTTCGCAAGCTTGTAAATTAAAAATAAAAAGGCTTAAGTTTCTTTCCTTTGTAACCTTTGAATCCTTCTGTCTTAAAGAGCCGGCAGCAGCATTTCTCGGATTGGCAAAAAGCTTCTGCCCGGAAATTTCCTGAATTTTATTAAGCTCCTCAAACACTTTTTTTGGCATATAGACTTCTCCACGCACACAAAAATACGGGCTGTTATCATCTATATTCTGCTTTATATCCTTAATCTGCATCAGATTTTGGGTAACATTTTCACCCACCTGACCGTTTCCTCTTGTAGCACCTCTTACAAACTTTCCGTTTTCGTATTCCAAAGAAACGCTGAGTCCGTCAATCTTAAGCTCAACTACAAGCTCATAATCTGTTACACCGGCATTTTTTATTCTGTTTTCAAAATCAATAAGCTCCTCATAAGAAAAGGCATCCTCTAAGCTTTGAAGAGGAACTCTATGTTCAACACTTTCAAAATTAGAAGATACTTTCCCGCCTACATTTACGGTAGGCGATAACGCGTCTTTAAATTCAGGATATTCATTTTCAAGATTTTCAAGCTCACGGAGCATTTTATCATAAGTAAAATCGTCAATTTCGGGAGCGTCATCATTGTAATATCTGTCGCTGTGATATTTCAGTTCAGCTCTTAATTCTAAAATTTTCTTTTTGATATCATTATTTTTAGTTTCCATAGCTATCCTCTTTTTCGATTACTGATTGTTCATCAACCGTTTTACTATCATAATTTACAAAAATGTTATATTCCATAACCCTTTTTGTTAAAAAAGATTTGTCAATTTCCTCACGCACTGTATGTGAAAACTCACTTTTGTTGCACGGCGGCAAAGTAACAACCGCAAAAAACAAAAACACAACAAGCATAGCAGAAACAAATGATGCAACTGCACCAAGAAGCGAATCTATCGAGCCGATAACAGGAATTTTTGTTAAGAAGCCAAATACACCTTTTATTAAGAAAAAAATTATTCTTATTCCCACAAAAACAACTATCGCCGCAATAATATTCATCGCAATAACAGTAAGTCCATCTGCCATTTTGGGAATAAGTGCATCAACAGTATCAACATTATATTTTAACAAAAGTGCAGCAGGATTTTGAGCATTTGCTGATGAAATATATTTTTCACTAAGAGTCTTTACTATGTAACCGTTTATATATTCATCTAAACCTGTTTTTGAAATCAAATCTGCTGCATACGGATACATAAGGTAGCATCCGAGAGCAGAAAACAAAACAAAAAACAAGTTCAAAAAAGATTTTATAAAACCTTTTTTATAGCCTAAAAAAGAAGCTACAATTATAATCACTGCCAAAATAATGTCTGCCTTCATAAAAAACCTCCGTTTTTATAGCCTGTATCATTAAAAGAAAACATGCCTTAATATTGCTTTTTAGTACATAAATATTGAGTCCTGTGATAAAACAGCAATCTTATCCTTATAATATGCCGCATTTTTCACATCAAACTCACAGCTTATATCTCTTATGGTTTTTCCGTGGTCGCTGATGCTTACAACTCCCCTTCTTTTTAGAACGAGAAATTCCTTATCGGAAACATCGCACACTGATAAAAACGAGTCCATAAGAAAGCTGCTCATTTGTTTACCCTTTGAATTATAGACGCAAACCTCATATTTTTCAGGCTCATTTGCCGATTTGCATATCATAAGATTTCCGTTTTTGAAAGATTTGAAAAACTTCATTTTGTCCTTTCCGAATGTCGCAGGCTTTGAAAGTTCTCCGTCTGAATCAATAAAGTAAAGACAGTTATCGCAAAGAACATAAGCAACATCATCATAAAAAGACACATAAGCAGCTACACTTTCGCCAAGAATTTTTCCCATATAAGGCTCCGGATTATCAAAAGTGAAAAAAAGAATTTTTGAGGAAACCTTTGAATTTTCAACCTCATTCGTAACAACAGCCATAGCACTTTTCGTATCACTTATCTGTGCATCGGCAACATAACCCGTTCCGCTGTACCAGGTCATAAGCTCGTTTCCGTCTGCATTGAAAACCTTCACTGCTGCCTTAGAGCCTTCTGTCTTTAAAATTACAACAAACTTACCTGTTTTGCTCATTTTGGCTTTTATTATATCATTTGAAAAATTAAATGTCTTTATAACGCCGCTTTCACTGAAAAGAACGGCTGTTTTTCCGCTTATATCATATATAAGCATAGTTTTGTCATTAGTAAGAAAAACAGGCTCATTCATTCCTTTTACATAAGGTGAAACTGCCATATTAATATCCGAAAGGACATCTTCTCCGCTTTGGTTTATAATTTTTATCCCGTCAATCGTTGTGGTGATAAAAAAGTTTTTAAACTGTCCGCTTGTTGTCTGTGCTGCAGGAGTATAATAGACATCTTTCTTCGCAGTTGTCTGATTTTTTCTTATTTCAAAAAAAGCCTTATATGAAAAGAACACAGCGGCTCCAAGAAGAACAATAATGATAACATATTTCAAAATATTTATCCTTTTGTTTTTTTCTTCTCTTTTTTTGCTTCTTTTTCTGTAGCTTTCTTCACCGTAGTTGTTTTCCGGCTCTGTTATATTTGTTTCTGTTTCAATCTCTTCATTAAGATTTATCTTATCCTTGTCCATTATACTCTTCCTTTCATTAAGTTATTTAATATAAAACATCATACATATAAAGTCCCTGCGGTGGTACTGTTATCCCAAGAAGCGTTCTGTTGTTATTTTTAAACGCTTCTTCTATATCCTTATTAAAAAGCTTTGAATTTCCCACAGCAATCAATGTACCTGCAATTATACGCACCATATTATACAAAAAGCCGTCTGCACTCACATATATGGAAATTATATTGGTTTTTTCATCTTTTTCAATTTTTAAATCATAGATTGTACGGATAGTCGTTTTAACCTGACCTCCGGAAGCCATAAACGCCTTAAAATCGTGAGTACCTTTTAAGATTTCAGCCGCATCACGCATTTTTTCAACTTCCAGCTCATACGGATAAAAATATGAATAATTCCTGTAAAAAGGCTCAGAAAAAGGTGCATTTAAAATTTTATATACATAGGTCTTTTTCTTGACGGAAAAACGAGAATGAAAATCCTCACTCACTTCCTCGCCTTTTTTAAAAACTATATCTTCGGGAAGATACGGCTTCATCGCAAAAGGAATTTTGGAAGCCGGAACGGTGGAAGAAGTATAAAAATTAAAAAAGTATTTCATCGCATGAACACCTGCATCTGTTCTTCCGCAACCTGTAACAGATATATCTTCTTTTAAAAAAGAGCTTAATGCTTCCTCAACTGTCTGTTGAACTGTTATTCCGTTTTTCTGCGTCTGAAAGCCGTGATAATTTGTCCCGTCATACGCCATTTCAATACGAATGTTTCTCATATTGCACCACTTTTAAATTTATTTTAAAATTACCCCTGCAACTATAACTGCCGCTGCACCAATAAAGAATACTGTACAGGCAACTATATCATTTTTGCCGAATTTAAGTTCCTTCATTTTCGTTCTGTTGTCGCTTCCATTATAGCATCGTGATTCCATTGCCATTGCTAACTCATCTGCCCGTCTGAATGCCGAAATAAAAAGCGGAACTAAAATAGGAATAAGTGCTTTTGCACGCTTCATTATATTTCCCTCATCTAAATTTGCACCTCTTGATTTCTGCGCTGACATTATTTTATCCGTTTCTTCAATTAAAGTCGGTATAAACCTAAGTGCAATAGACATCATCATTGATATTTCATGTGCCGGAACACCGATTTTTTTAAGGGGTTTTAATAAACTCTCCAACCCCGATGTCATTGATACGGGAGAAGTTGTATATAAAAGAAACGAAGAACCAACAACCAAAAAAAGTATTCTCAGTACCATAACCACCGATAACGAAAAGCCCTTGTCAGTTATCCTTAAAAAACCGTATTCAAAAAGTATCTTTCCGTCAGAAGTTAAAAAAAGATTTAAAAGCGCCGTAAATGTCATTATAAAAAGCACCGGCTTAAGTCCTTTTAAAAAAAGTTTATATGGAACACGGGATATTTTTACCATAAAAAAAGATAAAACTCCCAATAACAAAAAGCCGTAGATACCTTTTATAAAAAATACAGCTGCAACATATAAAATTGTAAGAATTATTTTTGTTCTCGGATCTAATCTGTGTATAGAAGATTCAGCCGGATAATATTGTCCGATAGTTATATTCTTAAGCATCTTTTGTTTTTTCTACCCTTTCAGCTTATTTTTCACTGCTTCAAAAACATCCTGGACAGTGAAGATTTTCTCTCCAAGGTCAATGTTGTGTTCTTTTTTTAGTCGTTGTGCCATAACAGTAACCGCAGGAGAAGAAAGACCGATTTTCTGAAGCTCGTCTGTTTTTTTGAAAACTTCTTCCCTTGTTCCTTCTAAGTAAACCTCGCCTTTGTTCATAACGATAAGCTTTTCGCAATAGTTGCTCACATCTTCCATACTGTGCGAAACGAGTATAACACTCATATTCATCTGCTTATGAACTTTGGTTATGGCTTTTAAAATTTCTTCTCTGCCTTTCGGGTCAAGACCTGCCGTCGGCTCATCTAAAACAAGAATATCAGGCTCCATTGCAATAACTCCTGCTATTGCCACTCTCCTTTTCTGTCCGCCCGAAATCATAAACGGAGATTTATCAAAAAGCTCCTTGGAAAGTCCTACAAGCTCTGCCGCCGTGTTAACTCTCAGCTCAACTTCTTTTTCGGATAACCCCATATTTTTCGGTCCGAAAGCGATGTCGTTATAAACAGTATCGGCAAAAAGCTGTTGTTCAGGATACTGAAAAACCACTCCGACCTGAAAGCAAAGTCCCTTTGTGTCCTGTTTTTCATGATTAAGAACTCTGTCTCCTATTCTGATTTCACCGCTTTGAACTTTTATAAGCCCGTTTAAATGCTGAACGAGCGTAGATTTTCCGCTTCCGCTATGACCGATAATTCCCGTAAAACTGCCTTCCTCCACACAAAAGCTCACATCTTTTAGTGCTACGCTTTCAAAAGCTGTCCCTTGGGAATAAACATAACTCAAATTATTTACAAAAAGCTCCATTTTTTTAGTCCTTCTTTGCTTTTTCAAATACTTCTGTAATTTTCTTTATAAACTCGTCTGTATCTAAAATACATCCGTCTTCAAATATCCCCTCTTTAAAAAGCTTATGCGAAAGCTGTGTAATCTGTGGAACATCAAGACCTGTATTTTTTAAAACATCGTATTCTCCGAAAACTTCTTTCGGCTTACCGTCAAGAAGAATTTTGCCCTCCTCTATAACGATAATTCTGTCTGCATTTATTGCTTCTTCCATATTGTGAGTGATAATAACAACTGTTATCCCAAACTCCTTGTTTAAACGCATAACTGTCTTTATAACTTCGCTTCTTCCAAGTGGGTCAAGCATTGCCGTAGGCTCGTCTAAAACTATAATCTTCGGTCGCATTGCTACAATTCCCGCAATCGCCACCCTCTGCTTCTGACCGCCCGACAAATGATACGGAGAAGAATTTTTATATTCATACATTCCAACATTTTTTAAAGCTTCGTCAACCCTTTTTCTTATTTCCAAAGGCGGAACACCAAGATTTTCAGGCGCAAACGCAACATCATCTTCAACTATTGAAGCAATAATCTGATTATCGGGATTCTGAAAAACAAGTCCGCAGGTTTTTCTTACTTCAAAAAGAGTTTCTTCGTTTTTTGTGTCAATACCGTCAATATATATAACTCCCTCATCGGGGATGAGCGTTGCATTAAAAAGCTTTGAAAGCGAAGATTTTCCGCTTCCGTTATGGCCTAAAAGTGCAACAAAGCTTCCTTCTTCTATTTCCAGAGAAAAATCCTCAAGAATTTTATTATTATCTTCATACGAAAAAGAAACTCTTTTCGCATCTATTATTTTTTTGTTTTTTTCTAAATTATCTTTAAGCATTTTTTGACTTTCACTGTCCTTACTGTCAAATGTTTTTATAAAAACTGCCATCTTGCAGTTGAGCCGCAAGGAAGGTATATTTCAGGCTCTTTTGCAAAAAAGCCGATTTCATCTGCCATAACCTTGCCGCCGAATTTCTTTTTCATCGTAAGATTTAGTATATTTTCCATTACTGTATTGGAAAGCCCCGTTGTATAAGTGTTTATGATAAAAAACAAAGGCGTATCCGAAAAAAGAGAAATACACGAGGAGATAAGGTCATAAATTTTGTCTTCTATTTTCCAAAGTTCTCCGTTCGGTCCTCTGCCGTAAGATGGAGGGTCCATAATTATACCGTCATATTTTTTATTTCTTTTTATTTCTCTTTCAACAAACTTCTGCGCATCGTCAACAATAAAACGCACATTTCTATCCTCAAGACCGTTTAATGTAACATTCTTTTTTGCCCAGGTAACGATAGATTTTGAAGCATCAAGATGGCATACATCAGCACCTTCTTTAAGACACGCAACCGTAGCTCCGCCCGTATATGCAAAAAGGTTTAAGACATTGGGATTTCTGCCCTCAATCTTACTTTTGCCCGATTTTATCATTTCCCTTGCAAAATCCCAATTTACAGCCTGTTCGGGAAAAAGCCCCGTATGCTTGAAGCCTGTGGGGCGTACTGTAAATTTTAAATCACGGTATTCAATTTCCCATTCTTCAGGAAGCTTTTTATAAAATTTCCATTCTCCGCCGCCTTTATTGCTTCTGAAATATTTTGCATCGACCTGTTCTTTTCCTACTTTTTTATTCTTCCATACAACCTGAGGATCAGGTCTTAAAAGCTTTACATTTTTCCATCTTTCAAGCTTATATCTGTCGTAAGCATCCAAAAGCTCAAAATCATTCCAATGCTCTGAAATCCACATATCTATCTAAATCGCAGTTTTTTTATTTTTTTATTTTTCTTATTTTTACAAAACTGCTTTCCTTTCATATTTAATGCACATTTTAACTCACATTTCATTATATAATAATCATAAAGAAAAGTCAAGAAATTTTAGGGATTTTGCGCATAAAACCCCATCATAAAATACAGCTTATTTCATCCCGACTTTTACCGACCTTGCATATTCACCCGGTGTCATTTTTGTTATATTTTTAAACTGTCTTGAAAAATAATGAATACTGTCATATCCAAGAATTTCTGCAATCTGTGTAAAATTGTAGCTGTCCTCACGGATAAGAGTTTTTGCATATTCGATTTTTAAGTTCCTGAAATACGCAATTACTCCCATTCCTGTCCTCTTTTTAAAGGTTTCCTTTAAGTTGGTCTTACTCACATTTGCAAATTTTGCCACATCATCAAGAGTAACTTTATTCTTTATATTTTCATTAAGAAAGCTTTTTATTTCCGAAACGATATCGTTTTCCAGATTTTGTTTTATCATAGATGTCTTTTTTACCTTATTTACGCTGTTTGTACGATAAAGCGAAATCAAAAACTGTTCTAAAGAAAGCTTTAACATCTGTTCAGACGCAAAAAGCTGTTCTTTGGGGTATCTGTCAAGCTTTTTTAAGTACGGATCACCAAGCGGAGAAGAAAAGCTTTTTGTCGCTTCTCTCACGACTGATGCTAAAATATGGCGTTGCTCGTCATTTACATTAAGAATTTTGTTATTAAAGAATTTCATCGCCGGTGATTTACATTCAAACGCAATAATAACGGTGTTCGGCGCAATAATACCGTCTGCCTTTACATTATGAAATTCGTTTGGTTTATGAAAAATTATCTGCCCTGTTTCCATTTTAAGCCATTTTTCTTCTGACTGAATCAGCATTTTACCTTTATCAACATAAACAAATTCCCAGAAATCATGGCTTTCTCCGGAAAAGTGATAATCCTTTCCGTACTCAAAATAATGCACGGTAACTACATTTTTTATAACGATTCGCTCTCTTAATTTCGTAAGCTTATATCCCA
This sequence comes from uncultured Oscillospiraceae bacterium, assembly GCA_964655495.1. Lineage (GTDB taxonomy): Bacteria > Bacillota > Clostridia > UMGS1840 > UMGS1840 > UMGS1840. The sequence goes on along the minus strand of CAZZPN010000004.1, from coordinate 7,671 downwards.
TTTTATCTTTCCTTTCTTTAAGGTAGTCATCGAAGATTAGAACTTGCCACAAAAGGCTAAAAAACGCTTTTCTCTGTTTTTTTACTTATTATATCATATTTTGTCTGAAAATGCAAACATTTTGTCTTATTTGATAAATATTTTTTTGAATGTATATTTTATAATATACCTAGATAATTTCAGTTCTACTGATTTTATCCTCTCTTTTTTGCGGGTTTGGGCGGACATTTGTCCGCCCAAATTCATATTTAAGAGCTTTTTCGGATAAACAGTGAGTCCCCGATAAATCATTTTCATCGGGGACATAAGTAAGGTGGGTATATTCAATTTTTACTTTATCTAAAATGCGCATTGGGTTTATTTTGTTTATTTTAGTCATTTTTTCACCTTTGGTTTTTATTGTTGTTATACTAATCAAAAAAAGAAAAAATCATATGCTCATCAGCACTACTGCTATCCCACCAAGTACAACACCAATCAGCTGTCGCCTACTTAGTGCTTCTTTATATAAAAATATAGAAAGCAAAAAGCTTATTACTATACTGAAGCCTGAGCGGATAGGTGACGCAACCGATATCGGAAGATAATTGTATGTTACCAATGCCAAAAGGTTACAAATACCGTTACATATACCGGCAACGGCACCATATGGTAGTCCTTTTCTCATTACAATTTTAAAGCTGTCTCGTTCCAAAATCATTCCCATTAAAAATAAAATTACTGTCGAACCGACTAATGATAATATCAAAAATTCATTTTTATATGTATCTCCGCAAGCTTCATATTGCATTTTTCCTATAATTGTAATTGCTGAATTAGAAACAAGAATGAAAAGAACAGAGATTATCCATTTTAGTGAAATTTTTTTCTTTCTTACTTTTTCTGCGTCTTTGTGATAATTTATCAGATACGAAGATAATAAAATCATAATAAAAGCTATAGCTGTAAAAAGTGTAACCGATTCTTTTAAGAAAATAATTCCGTAAAAGGCAGGTATGATAACTCCAAAGGAGGTAAAAAAGCGTTGTAAGACCAAATGAACCTGATTTATATGCAGTATAGCCGGAATAAAAGCCTATTCCATACATAAAAGAGTTGACTATTCCATATGAGAGAATTTCTTTAGGAAATTGTAAACCTCCCTTGTCGGTGAGAAAAAAATAAATCGTAGCAGACAAACACATTATTGCATTGAAGAACATTCCGCCCTTACCGTATTTTTGTCCGTAGCGTTTTACAAACATTGATTCAACCTGATTGGCGATAACCCCTAAAAAAACCAAAAAAATCCCATTCTCACTTCTCCTTTAAATTTTACTGCTCATTTAATATAAAGCTATACGGTTTAGATGCCATCACTTTTATCTTTCACCAAATCACATAAAAAAGGCAATGCCTTTTCAAAGTTCACTCCGTACCACACGGCGTTATCGTCCTTCACAGTTTCTTCGATTGACTTATTTGTAAAATCGACAGCGGTAACTATTGATTTTTCCATTGTATAACCATTCACGGCGCATCCAGAATAACAGCTTGCAAAAACATCGCCCGTTCCGTGAAAAATCTTATCCACTTTATCCTTATAGTACGAGAAAAACTCTTTTTTGGAAGCATCGTACCCCATAACGCCTATTTTTTTGCCGTTATCGGAAACAACTCCTGTTATAACAACATTTTTTGTACTGCTTCCACCAAACTCACAAAGCCCTTTTAACATTCGCTTTATATAGGCATCATCATATCCGTTATCGGTATGTTCCAGATATTCTTCGCCTAAAATGATTGCACTTTCCGTAACATTCGGTAGCACGATATCTGCTTTTTTTACAAGCTCGCCCATTTTTTTTGCAAACTTATCGTCAAAGCCTGTATAAAGTTTCCCGAAGTCCGCCATTGCAGGATCAACGATAACAAGAGTGTTTTCGTTTTTCATTTCATCTATAAAATTTGACACGATATCAATCTGCTCACTACAGCCTAAATAACCTGTATAAATCGCATCAAAAGCAATATTTTCTTTTTTAAGCTGCTTTGCTATTGGGGTGATTTCATCTTTTAAATCGAGAAATGTAAAATCGGAAAAAGCAGTATGATTAGACAAAAGCGCTGTGGGAATAACTGCCGTCTCGATTCCCATAGCAGAAATAACAGGAAGTGCCACCGTAAGCGAGCATTTCCCGATGCAAGACATATCCTGGATTGTTACTATTCGTTTCATATTTTTGCTTTTCCCTTTCTTTTAAAAATCCGACAGGTCTTTCGATACCCTGTCGGATTTTTCTTTTTTAATTATTTGTCTGTGCCGTTTTTTGCCGAATAGGGCAGGAAAAATGAGTGCAGAACGGACAAACTGAACCCATAGGGGTTACCCGAAGCTGTACGAGGTACAGCGAGAGGTGAAGTTTGTTCGTAGCATAAAGCAATTATTTTGTTTCTTCCGCTAAATTATATGTCAGCACCAATACTGAAATATCATTTTTAATTGCTTTATGCAGTCTGTGCCATTTTTACGCTCTATTTTGCGTAATCTACTGCGCGGGTTTCTCTAATCAGGTTGACTTTAATCTGTCCCGGATATTCCATTTCATTTTCAATCTTCTTGGCAATTTCTCTACCGATTAAAATCATTGATTCGTCGTTGACATCTTCAGGTTTAACCATAATACGAACTTCTCTTCCGGCTGAAATAGCAAACGCTTTTTCAACTCCGCTGAACGAAGTTGCAACTTCTTCAAGCTTCTGAAGTCTCTTAATATAGTTTTCGATATTTTCTCTTCTTGCGCCAGGTCTTGCCGCAGAAATAGCATCAGCAGCCGCAACTATACAAGCTATTGTGCTTGTAGGCTCAACATCACCATGATGAGCTTCGATTGCGTTGACAACGATTTCTTCTTCCTTATATTTTCTTGCAATATCTGCACCGATTGAAACATGGGAGCCTTCAATCTCGTGGTCAAGAGCTTTACCGATATCGTGAAGAAGACCGGCTCTTTTTGCCAAAGTAACATCAACACCTAGCTCGCCTGCAATAAGCCCTGCAAGGTGTGCAACCTCAAGTGAGTGTTTAAGAACATTCTGACCATAGCTTGTTCTGTATTTAAGACGGCCAATGAGCCTTGTAAGCTCGTTATGAATGTTATGTACACCTGTTTCAAATGTAGCATCCTCACCTGCTTTTTTGATGATTGCATCAACTTCTTTTTGTGATTTATTGAAGGTTTCCTCAATTCTTGTCGGATGAATACGACCATCCTGAATAAGACGCTCTAAAGTAAGTCTTGCAACTTCTCGTCTTACAGGGTCAAAGCCTGACAAGATAACTGCTTCAGGTGTATCGTCAATAACAAAATCGATTCCTGTAATCTGCTCTAATGAACGGATATTTCTGCCCTCACGGCCGATAATTCTTCCCTTCATATCATCGCTTGGAAGTGCAACAACACTTACAGTAACATCACTTACATGGTCGGAAGCACATCTCTGGATAGCAGAAGCGATAATTTCTCTTGCTGTCTTATCGCAGGTTTCTTTTGTTTCTTCTTCGATTTCCTTGATTTTGAGTGATGCGTCAAGACGAACTTCGTTTTCGATATTTTTAATGAGGTACGCCTTAGCATCTTCTTTTGAAAGTCCTGAAATCTTTTCTAAAATTTCAAGCTGTCTTTTCTGAATTTCTTCAACCTGAATATTTCTTTCTTCAAGCTGTTTCTCTCTTAACTTTAAGTTTTCTTCTTTTTTCTCGATTGTGTCAAGCTTTTTATCAAGATGTTCTTCTTTCTGGAGATATCTTTTTTCAAGCTTCTGAAGCTCTGCTCTTCTTTCTTTTGTTTCTTTGTCTGCTTCACTTCTTAATTTGTGGATTTCTTCCTTAGCCTCCACCAAGACTTCTTTTTTCTTTGCCTCGGCCGACTTTATAGCGTCGTTAAGCAATTTTTTTGCCTGCTCTTCAGCGCTGCCAATTTCTGATTCAGCTATTTTTTTTCTGTATATTATTCCAAAACGGAACGCAATAATAAATGCTAAAAGAAATGAGCCTAAGGAAATCGCTATTGCAATAGGTAATGAAATTTCTGTCATTTTGCAATCTCCTTTCGTTTATTTGTTTTCTTTGTTTTTTAAGATACATTTTTCCATCAAAAATGCACCCATATTATTTTACAATTTTTTTTGCTTGCTGTCAAGTATTTTTTCGTATTTTTTGAATTTTTTTGGTCATTTTTAACAAAAAAATATAAAAATATCTTTACAAAAAAATTTTTTGTGCTATAATAAAGCCAGTGCAGTAATACTAGGAATGAGGAAAAAATTATGGCGCAGATTGCTTTTTCAAAAATGACAGCCATGACGAACGAATTTTCAAGCTTTTTAAAAGATGAAAGAAAAATGAAAGACAACACCGTTTTATCCTATTTAAGAGACCTTAACTTCTTTTTTTCCTACTGTAAGGATAGCGGTTTTACAAAAACTTCTCTTATGACGGATGCTTTTGACAGCTATACTGAGCATTTAAAAAGCACAAAAAGTCCGTCAACAGTTTCGAGAAATATCGCTTCAATACGAAAGTTTTTTCGTTTTTTGAAGGACAGAGGTCTTATAGACAAAAACCCCACAAAAGGCGTTTTATATGAAAAAAATCTCAAGGATGACGAAGAATTTGAAGTGCTTACTACCGACGAGATAGACAGACTTATAGATTCAGTCAAAGAAGATAGCATAAAAGGCTATCGGGACGAAGCAATTTTAGAAACGCTTTATGCCTGCGGTCTTAAAGTGAGTGAGCTTATAGCTTTAAAAATTTCCGACCTTTCCTTAAATGACGGCTATATCACTGTAACAAGTGATAAAAGGCGCTATATTCCTATATATAAGGGCGCTGCGAAAGCAATAAGACAGTACATAAAAAAAGGTAGAAAATATCTTACTGATGACAAGAAAAACGACTTTCTTTTCTTAACAAAAGACGGTAAAGCCTTTTCAAGACAGGGAATGTGGAAGCTTTTAAAAACATTTGGAAAAAAAGCAAAATTAAAAAAAGAGCTTACGCCTCACATAATAAGAAGAAGTATGGCTATGCACCTTTTGGAAAACGGCGCAGATATATACGATGTGCAGTTAGTTTTGGGGCATAAAAGCGTAAACCTGACAAAAGAATATTTAAGAAACTTAAAGCCCTCAGTTATGAATACATATAAAAAAGCACATCCGAAGGCAGAGGAATGATAAAAACCTCACCACAACATAAAAAGGAGGCTGTTTAAAAATAGTTTTTAAACAGCCTCCTTTTTGTATTATTTACTTCCAAAGCTCAAGCTTCAAAAATTTTCCCATAAGCTCATGCCCTTTTTCTATAAAAATTCCCGTTTTTAAAGCGGTATCTTCGTTATACAAATCACCCACAACTTCATTCTTACTGCAATATGCAAAGAAAGGTACAGGCTCTCTTGAGTGTGTTCCCGTAGAAATCGGTGTCGGATGGTCAGGAAGAACAAGAATAGAAAAATCTTCTCCACAGCTTTCCAAATATTCGCACACAGGACCGATTACTTTTTCATCTATAAGCTCAATCGCAAGTTTTTTGTTGTCAGCTTCAAAACGGTGTCCACATTCGTCAGGCGCTTCCATATGTACATAAACAAAATCATCGCCTGTCTTTAACGCATCTATGCAGGCTTGAGCCTTACCTTCGAAATTTGTATCAATATTACCCGTTACATTATCAACATCTATTGAACGCATATCAGTTAAAATTCCGATACCTTTAATAAGGTCAACAGCACTTATAACGGAGCCTTTTACACCGAATTTTTCATAAAAGCTGTCCATTGTAGGTCTTTTGCCCTCGCCCCATACCCATATTGAAGAAGCAGGCTTTTTTCCCTCTGCAATTCTCTTTTTGTTGTATGGGTGGTCTTTTAAAAACTCATAGCTTTTTTTCATAAGATTAAGTATCTGCTCATCTTGAGGTAAATATTCCTTAACAGGTCTTTTTGAAATATCGTGTGGCGGAGTTAATTTTCCTTTTATAACTTTATCCGATAAAACAAGAAGATGTCTGTAAGAAACACCGGGATAAATTTTAGTTACATCATCATTTATAACACTCATAAGGTCTTCAATGATTTTTTTGGAGTCAGCAGTTTTTATCTCTCCCGCGCTGTAATCCTCCATAACAAGCTCATCATAATCCCCTTCTCCCGAAAGCGTTACAAGGTTTGCTCTGAACGATGTTTCATTATCCTTTAATTTTACTCCTATACTAGCTGCCTCCAACGGTGAACGGCCTGTATAGTATATATCGGAAGCATATCCCATAACAGACAAATTTGCAACATCGCTCCCCGGCGACAAATTATCCGGAACTGTTTTAACCGTTCCGATAACCGCTTTTTTTGAATATTTATCCATATTAGGTGTGTATGCTGCCTGAAGCGGGGTTTTATTTTCAAACTCAGCTACTTTAAGGTCAGCCATACCGTCGCATAAAAATACTACATATTTCATTTTGTATTCTCCTTTTTTTATTATTATATTTATATTTTAGGCTTGTGTTTTTATCATCTTCCGATTCCTCTTGCTGTAATAAGCAAACGACCTACAACCTTATTGTCTTCAATCAGATATATTTTGTCGTGAAGATTTACTGTGGAACAACAATGTCCGGGTATAAGCTTCACCTTGTCTCCAATGTTGAGAGGTTTTTTCAGTCCATGCAACTGAAAGTGTTCTTCACTTGCCACAATATCTTCCGCAACATTATCGCATATACCGGGCATACCCTGGTCCACACCACAAGTCTTAACACCTGCATCCACCACCGTAAGACCATCCTTACTGCTGACAACGGTCGAAAGTACGAACAGAGAATTTTTGAAAGGTAAATCAAGCTCACTGTATGTATTATCCATAAACAAATAACTTCCTGCCTGAAGTTCATTATATACGCTGTCAACCTTTAATTTTGCTGTTCCTGTGCTTCCACCCGAAACAATGTTGACAGTTACATTATTTTCTTTAAGAAAAACAAGAAGTTCATTTAATTTTTCGAAATTACTGTATGTTGCCGATTTTCTTTCTTCAAAGTTCGTCATATGAGATATGTGTCCTGCATATGCCTGAATTCCCTCGAATTCAAGATTGTCGTTTTTTTCTATCTCACGCACGAGTTCCAAAACTTCTTCTTTTGTATCAACACCGCATCGCTTCATTCCAATTTCAAACTCAACAAGGCAATATATTGTTGTACCCGAATTTTTTGCAGCTTTAGAAAGTTCTTTAATATTATTTTTATCGTCAACGCAAATTGTCAGACGGCAACATCCCGCCAAATCCGCAAGTCTATGTATTTTCTTTCTGTCGGTAATCTGATTTGCAATAAGGATATCTTCAATACCACAATCGCAAAGGTCAATAGCTTCGCTTAACTTGGCACAGGTCATTCCCTTGGCTCCGTTTTCTATTTGAAGTCTCGCAAGGTCGGCACACTTGTGTGATTTATAGTGAGGACGAAGTTTGAGCTTCGTTTCCGATATAAGAGTATTCATCGCTCTTATGTTTTCCAGCAAAATTTTTTTCTCTACTATTAAAGCAGGTGTTTCGATATTGTTTATATTCATACCTTTCTCGTATAATATAATTATCATTTTTTTAAGATAATTGTATCACACTTTTCCT
>CAZZPN010000003.1:0-17431 GCA_964655495.1 uncultured Oscillospiraceae bacterium | reverse complement strand
AGTGCATCTTTTTATTTTTTAAATAAAAGTGTCACCCATCATTGACAATTCTACAGGATTTTTTAACAACACCTTTTTTGTGCACTTGACAATAAAACCATAATCTGTTATAATAGTTTGGTTGAAAAATACTTTAAAATACATATAAATTCTTTTAAACTTTTTAAAAAAGGAAAAATTACAGCTATGAAGATTTGGATATGGGATATAAAAAAAGAAGCAATAGAATTGCTTGAGGGCAAGTGGAAAAGTGCTGTCCTCGGTCTTTTTGTACCTTTTGTTATAGGGCTGCTTCTCACATTTTCAACCCATAATGCCTTGCTTTCGGAAAAGGGATTGTTTTTGAATTCTTTTTTTGAGTCTGTCGTTTTTTCTTTTTTTGCATCTGTTGTGTCCTATGCTTTTCTTATCGGAGTATCAAATCTTATTTTAAGTCGCAGCACATCAGAGCAGAAAAACGGTTTTTTCAGAGTTCTTTTTATCTCTTTTGCTTCTTTTTCAAGAGCGCTTCTTCCTGCATTTATGTTGAAATTTGTTTATCAGACGGTAAATAAACTTCTTTTTTTTGATAATGTGATGGTATTTTATGATATGCTTTTTTATTCTTATATTGAACTGCCCGAATATATTACAATAATACAGATTATAAGAGCCATAGTAAATATTTTATTTTTTTACTTTAATATTGTTTATATTTTTACTCCATGTGTTTTGGCGGAATCACCGTTTATAAAGCCGAAATTTGCTATGCAGATGAGCGAAAGGCTTATAGCGGGGAAAAAATGGAGAATGATATTCCTTCTTATTTCATTTATAAGCGTGATAGCATTGGGATTTTTAGCAGCTTTTGTGGGAGCATTTTTTGCGTTTTCATATCAACTTGCTGCAATATGTGTTTTTTATCGGAAGCAGATGGGTGATAATAAAGACTCCCGTATAAATAAAATTCATGTTATGCTTCGGAAAATGCCTTAAAAATATGGTTTTGTAACATATTCTTAATACTTTATTTTTTTATTTTGCTTGAAATTGTTTTTAATATATGTTAAAATATAATAAGTAATTAATGTTTTCGTTTTGGAGGAATTTAAAATGAATTTTGAAGTTCTGAGAACTACCCCGGCAGTTTTCGCAGTAGCAGATACATATCATATAATGGTGCCTGTGAAATTAAAATGCACAATGTGGGTAAAAATAGGTAATGAAGAATATTATGATGAATCAAACGGCATTTTGAAAACAGATGTAACTGTTCACAGAATGGTTGTGCCATCAGATGAGCTTAATCGTGAAAAGAAATACACAATCTGTTTAAGGCGGGAAATTGAACGCAAAGCGTATTGGTCCGAAATGGGAGATATTGAAGAAATAACCTTCGATTTTAAACCGGTAGAAAGCGAAGAAGTGCGTGCGTATCACATTTCCGATGCTCATACTATGGTAGATACTCCCGTTAAAGCGGCAAAAACCTTCGAAAATGCGAGAGGGAAAATTGATTTTCTTATTTTAAACGGTGATATTCCGGATTCAAGCGGAAAGTTAGAGCATTTTGATAATATTTATGACATGATTGCTGCTATTACCGGCGGAAATATTCCGACAGTTTTTTCAAGAGGAAATCACGATATGAGAGGCGTTTGTGCTGAAAAATTAGCTGATTTTACACCTCTTGATAACGGAAATTCATATTTTTCTTTCCAACTTGGAAATATCTGGGGACTTGTTATAGACTGCGGAGAAGATAAGGCAGACAGCAGTAGAGAATATGGTAATACAATCTGTTGCCATGCTTTCAGAAAAAGAGAAACAAAATTTATAAACAGCGTTATTGAAAATAAAGAAAACGAATATAATGCGCCGGGCGTTGAACACAAAGTTATTATTTCGCATCATCCTTTTACAATGCAGATGAGTGATGAAGTATTTATGATTGAACAGGATATATACAAAAACTGGGCTGAAATTTTAGGAGAAAATGTTAAACCTGAAGTAATGATTTGCGGACATATACACAGAGCAGAAATTTATTACCCGGGCTGTGAAAAAGATGTCTTAGGTCAGCCGTGTCCGATAGTTGCAGGCGGAAAGCCTGTTGTTTTTGAGGAGCCTGACGACAGATGCTATTATATAGGTGCAGGATATACCTTTAAAAAAGACTGCATCGAAGTTTTGTTTACAGACAGTAAAAACGAAATTATTGAAGAACATACTATAAACAAAAAATAAAACTTTTATCAATTTGCGGGGTGAGATGATTTGAGCAATCAGAAAGACCGTAAGGACATTAACAAAGGCACTCCTTCCGGAAAAAAAGAATCGACTTCTCCAAAAACTGTAAGCGAGAGAAGTCGCAAAAAAAAGAAAGACGAAAACTCATTTTTCAGAATGTTTTTAAGAACATTGTGGACAATAATGAAAATTGTTGTTCCTGCAGTTTTTCTTTTTGGAGTTGTTCTTGTTATATTTATATTTGCAAGTGCGGATAAGCTTGATGTTGAGGATTTGAGACTTGATATTTCAAGCTCTGTTTGCTATATTGATGAAGACGGACAAATTAAGGAATATGAACAGATTTCAACTGTTGAAAATCGTTCGTGGGTGCCGCTTAATCAGGTTCCGCAGAATATGAGAGATGCGTTTGTTGCGATTGAGGATGAGCGTTTTTATTCTCACAGCGGTTTTGATATCAAAAGAACAACAAGAGCCGTTTTGGAATATTTTCAAAAGGGAAGTCGTGCCCAGGGCGGAAGTACGATTACACAGCAGCTTATAAAAAATCTGACCGAGAATGACGACAGAACTCCTGTAAGAAAAATGCAGGAAATATGGATGGCATATCAGCTTGAAAGAAAGCTTTCAAAAGACCAGATTTTAGAGCTTTATATGAACACAATTTATTTAGCTCAGGGCGTAAACGGTGTGCAGACTGCCGCACAGCTTTATTTTGATAAGGATGTGGGAGAGCTTACATTGGCGCAGTGTGCTTCTATTGCGGGAATAACTCAGTATCCGGCATACTATGACCCTTTTATAAACCCCGAAAACAACAAGGAAAAACAGCTTGTTGTGCTTAAAAAAATGCTTGAGCTTGAGTATATAACAGAAGAAGAATACAACGAGGCAACGGGTGAGGAGCTTGTATTCAAGAAAGGAAATATGCAGGTTACTTCTGCAAGAACACAGTCTTATTTTACTGACCAGGTAGTTCAGGATGTGCTTTATGCACTTGTAACACAAAAAGGCTATTCCAAAACTTTGGCTGAAAGAAAGCTTCAAAGCGGCGGATATAAAATTATAACAACAATGGACCCGATGGTGCAGGAAAATATTGATAAGGTATTTTCTTCGGAAAGTAATTTCCCTTGGTCGCCGGTAACACCGGGACCGCAGGGCGCTATTGTGGTAATGAATGCCCATACAGGTGAAGTATTGGGAATGGCAGGCGGAATAGGCAAAAAAGAAGGCTCTTTTTCGCTTAACCGTGCAACAGGAACATACAGGCAGCCGGGTTCTTCCATAAAACCGATTGCGGTTTACGGACCTGCTATTGACAGAGGAATTATAAGACCAAACACAATATATACAGATAAGAAAATAACTTTCGGCTCTTGGTCTCCGAAAAACTTCTATACCGGATACAGAGGCGATATGACCGTAAGAACAGCGGTAAGAGATTCTGTTAATACGGTTGCTGTTCAGGTAGTTGCAGATTTGGGTAGAGATATTTCTTATGATTATCTCAAAAACAGATTTAAGCTTTCTTCAGTTTCGGAGCACGATACCGCGTGGGGTGCTCTTGCACTCGGCGGTCTTACAACGGGAGCTTCAGTTATAGATATGACAGCAGCTTATGCCGTATTTCCTGCTGAGGGCGTTTATCATAAACCTATTACTTTTACAAAGGTTATTGACGGAGACGGAAAGGTAGTTATCACAAATAAATCGGAAACACATCAGGCAGTAAAAAAAGAAACTGCCGCGATGATGAACGAGCTTCTTAAAAATGTTGTAACAAGCGGTACAGCTACCTCAGCTTCAATAAGCGGAATATCGGTAGCCGGAAAAACCGGTACAACAGACGATAATAAAGACAGATGGTTTGTAGGCTATACTGCTGACTATGTTGCAGGCGTGTGGTACGGCTTTGATGAACCAAGATCAATGGGATATCTTGGCTCAAATCCTGCTATAACTGCATGGAAGCGTGTAATGGAGCCGTTTTTGAAGGCTAAAAAAGGCGAAAGCGACAGAGATAAGAGCGATTTCTGGACATACAGATATGACGGATATTATTACAATCCTCCGGCCCCTGAAGAAGAAACCGAGTCAGAGGGCGGTGAGACAGTATTACCTGAGGGAGAAGTAGCGCCGACAGATCCGTCTGTCGTGCCCGAAACACCTGCTGTTCCTGAAAATCCGGTAGTTCCCCAAACACCTGTACAACCACAACAACCGGTTACTTCGGAGCCTCCGGTTGCAGAAGAATTTTAAAAGAAAGGTATGTACTGATAGTATATCATATAAATAATTATGCAGATATTGGCTTATATTTTAAGTGTAGCAGGCTTAGTCGCTATGATAAGTGCTTCTCTTGTTAAGGGGGAAAGAATGAAAACCATTTTGTTTTTGGTTTTTTGCGGCAATGCTTTGGTAGGTACAAGCTATCTTATAGACGGAAGCGGCATAAACGGTGCGGCGGCACTTTATCTTGGTGCTTTGCAGACACTTATCAACTATTTTTTCAATTCGAAGAATAAACCTTTACCAAAATGGCTTATTGCAATTTATGCAGTTGCTATTATTACGCTCAATATATGGGTTGCAGGCTGTGTAACGCCTTTGGGAGTGCTTGTAATTGTAGCTTCTTTGACCTTTATTTTCTGTATCGGGCAGAGTGAGGGCGCAGGGTATCGTTTCTGGACTATTGTTAATATGCTGCTTTGGTGCTTATACGATACTTTGGCAGGAGTTTACAGTGCACTTGTTTCTCACGGGCTTTTACTTGTATTTACCGTTGGAGCGATGCTTTGGCATGACAGAAAAAAAGAAAAATTAGTATTTATATTTTAATAATGAAAGCAAAAAAACAGATAATCACTTTTTATGGATTATCTGTTTTTTACTCTTTTTCATATCCGTTTTCTTCAAGAATTAACCTTAGCTTTTTTCTTGCACGGTTAAGTCCTGATTTTACAGTTCCGGATTTTAACTTCATTTCTTTTGAAATATCATCATAGCTGAGTCCTTGTATATCTCTCAAGGTTATGAGCTTTTTTTGGATATCCGAAAGCTTGTCTATACTTCTGTACAGCTCTTTTATATTTTCTTCCTTGAAAAACTGTGTTTCCGTATTTGAACTTGTGTCTGTAACATGAAACTCAAAAACGCCGGAAGAATCATTCTCACCGCTTTCAAAACTCAATGAAATAAAATTGTTACGCTTTTTCTTTCTTAAAATATCAAGGCAGATATTCGTAGCAATTTTATAAATCCAGGAGCTGAGGCAGGAACGCATTTCAAATTTGTCTATCGAGCCGTGAATTTTTATAAAGGTTATCTGTACGGCATCTTGTGCATCAAAGGAATTTTTCAGAATTTTAAGACAATGGTAGTAAAGTCTTTTTGAATATGTCAGCACCAGGTACCGATATGCTTCGTTATCATTATTTTTAAGTCTTTTTATGAGTTCATTCTCTTTCACTCCATAAACCATTACTGAAAGCTTCAATAATGCTCTTGACAGGTATTATATTCAGATTTTTATATTTGTTTTTGTCGATTGATGAAAGATTTTTGTAAGGGATAATTGCATTTTTAAAGCCGAGCTTCTGTGCTTCTGCCAGCCTTTTTTCTATTCCGGAAACATTTCTTATTTCTCCGAGTAATCCCATTTCTCCCAAAATAACACAATCGGGCAGAATGGGGATATTCTTTAAAGACGATGCTATTGATAAAGCTATCGCAAGGTCGCAGGCAGGCTCGTTTATATAAAGTCCACCCGTTACATTCACATAAATATCCTGGCTTGAAATCATCGTCATTCCGGCTCTTTTTTCTAAAACGGCGAGAATAAGACAAAGACGGTTATAGTCGATTCCCGTTCCGGCTTTTTTTGGTACTGCATAGCTTGTCTTGGTGGTAAGTGCCTGAATTTCAGCCAAAATAGGTCTTGTCCCTTCAAGCGTTGCCGTTACCGAGCTTCCCGAAATGCCGTTTGTATGACCGTTTATAAAAATTTCGGAAGGGTTTGCTATCTCGTTAAGTCCGTTTTCGCACATATCAAAAACTGCAATCTCATTTGAAGAGCCAAAACGGTTTTTATTCGTTCTTATTATTCTGTAAGAGGATTGTTTCTCACCCTCAAAATATAAAACGCAGTCAACCATATGCTCTAAAACCTTAGGACCTGCAAGATTTCCGTCTTTTGTGATATGTCCGACTATAAAAACACAGATGTTTTTCGATTTTGCAAGTCGCATAAGACGCATTGTACATTCCTTAACCTGCATAACTGCGCCGGGAGTAGATTGCACATCCTCTGAATATATCGTCTGTATGGAATCTACAACCAGAACATCAGGGGAAATTCTTTCAACTTCGTTTATTATATCGTTAAGCTCGTTTTGGGAATACAGATAAATATTGTCATTTATAGCATCAACACGCATAGCACGCATTTTTATCTGCGTTTTCGATTCCTCGCCCGAAGCGTAAAGAATTTTTTTATCCTGTAGTGCAAGGTGTTTGCAAATCTGTATAAGAATTGTCGATTTTCCTATTCCCGGATCTCCTCCGATTAAGTTAACACTTCCGTAAACTATACCGCCGCCCATAACTCTGTCAAGTTCAGTAAATCCGCTGTTCAGCCTTTCTTTTTGAGTCAGATTTACATTACTTATTATTTCACTTCTCTCGTCGGTTTTATTAAAGGAAAAATTATTCTTGGAACTTTTTTGTGAGCTTTCTTTTTTAAATTCAAAAAAAGAGTTCCATGTGTTGCATATAGGACACTTTCCAAGCCATTTTGCACTTTCATATCCGCAGCTATCACATACAAAAACTGTTTTAGAAGCCATTTTTTTAAAAACCTCTCTTTTATCAGGTAAGCTATGCTTTTATGTGTAATAAAAACATATTATAAGTATATAATATAATAAAAAAACTTTTTTGTCCAGTATTTTTAGGCTTTTTTAAAAGATATAAAAAAATTTTTTATAAATTTAACAAAAATTTTTTAAAAATCTATTGCATTTTCACAAAAAATGTGTTATATATATAAAGATGACTAGAAAATTAGAGTCATATTCACAGCAATTTTTTAAATACTTTTAATTATTGGAGGTAATTAAATCTATGCAAACAGTAGTATTTGGTCTTAGTATTGTAATTCAGGCTATAATGTACTTACTCATAATTTATCATTTTGCTGTTTCTCTTTTTGCTTGGTTGCCGAGAAAAGAACGAGAAATGAAGGTAGATAAAAAGCATACCTTTGCACTTTTTGTTGCAGCTCATAACGAGCAGCAGGTTATAAAAAATATGGTAGAAAGCTTGCAGGCAATCAACTACGACAAGGACAAATATGATATATTTGTTATTGCCGATAACTGTACAGATAATACTGCAAAAATTGCCCGTGAAGCCGGCGCAAATGTTTTGGAGAGAACAAACGAAACAGAGCGTGGTAAGGGTTATGCTATGGACTGGGCTTTCAGAACAGTTTTTGAAGGCGAAAAAGAATATGACGCTTTCTGCGTTTTTGATGCAGATAATATCACACACGAAGAATTTTTAAATGAAATAAATAAACGCTTGTGTCAGGGTTATGATGCAGTTCAGGGTTATGTTGAAACAAAAAATCCTTACGATACATGGATTACCGCTGCTTATGCTATGACATTTACTTGCATTAACAAACTTTATCAGACTGCAAGATACAATATCGGTCTTCCAAATCAGCTTAACGGAACAGGCTTTGCAGTTAAAACAAGTGTTTTAAAAGAATATACATGGGGCGCAAAATGTTTAGCCGAGGATATGGAATATACTATGGAGCTTATGACACATAATATCCTTGTAGGCTGGAACGATAAGGCAATCGTATATGATGAAAAACCACTTACTCTTTCACAGTCATGGAAACAGAGAGTAAGATGGATGCAGGGACACTCTGATGTTGCTTCCCGTTATGTTCCGAAGCTTCTTAAAAAGCTTTTTGTTGACAGAGATATCCGCTGTTTCGACTGTATGGTATATCTTGTTCAGCCGCTTATGATGGTTGTAATGGCTGTTACTTTGGTAATGGGCTTTGTTCAGGGGCTTTTCCCGGATGTTAAATTATGGTTTATGCCTTATGAGGTTATGCCTGATTTAGTATGGAATATATTCTTTTTTGCACAGCTTTGTTATACACCGCTTATTTTGTGGCTTGAGAAGAAACTTACAACAAAGTTTATACTCTATTATATCCCATATCTTGTATTCACATATACATGGCTCCCGATTGCATTTATCGGTATTGCCAAGAAAAACCAGAAGGAATGGTTTCATACTCAGCATACAAGAACTATCAGCATAAACGAAGTAAAATAAGAACCTTAAGAAATGTATTTGCAATTAAAATTGCGAACATTTCGGAGGGTCTTGGTATATTCACAATAAGACAGTTTTTTTGAGAAAAGAGAAGAGGAAGTTTTTAATGTCAGAAGGTAAGAGATTTGTATATCTTGATAATGCTGCAACTACTCCGATGACGGAGAGTGTTATAAATAAAATGAACGAAGTTTACAGAATGAATTACGGAAATCCGTCATCAATTTATTCTGTGGGAAAAGAAAGCAAAACAGTTATTGATAATGCAAGAAAGACAATAGCAGAATGTCTTAACTGCGACGAAAAAGAAGTTTATTTTACAGGCTGCGGAACTGAAGCGGACAACTGGGCATTAAAAGGCTTTGTCAAGCTTAACTCAAAAAAAGGCAAACATATTATAACAACAAAAATTGAACATCATGCAATTCTTCACAGTTGCGAAGCTCTTAAAAAAGAAGGGTATGAGGTTACTTATCTTGATGTTGATGAGTATGGTCTTATAAGTCTTGACGATTTAAGAGATAAAATACGAGATGATACTGTTTTAGTATCAATAATGTATGCAAACAACGAGGTTGGAACTATCCAGCCGATAAAGGAAGCTTGTGCAATAGCTCACGAAAAAGGTGTATGCTTCCATACCGATGCCGTTCAGGCTGTCGGCAGTGAAAAAATAGATTTCAAAGACCTTGGTGTCGATATGCTCTCTCTTTCGGGACATAAGTTTCACGGCCCTAAGGGAATAGGTGCACTTATAGTAAAAAAAGGCACAAGAATTGCGCCTTTTATGGACGGCGGTGCACAGGAAAGCAAAAAGCGTGGCGGTACTGAAAATATCGGTGGAATTGCGGGTATGGCGGAAGCTTTAAAAGAATCGCTTACTGATATCGACAGAAAACAGGCTCTGTTAAAAGAAAAAAGAGACTATCTTAAAAAGCTTATCGAAGAGAAAATACCAAATATAAAATTTAATGGTCATCCCGAAAAAAGACTTAACAATAATGTTAATTTCTGCTTCGAATTTATAGAGGGTGAATCACTTCTTTTGTGGCTCGATTTTAACGGAATTTGTGCGTCAAGCGGCTCTGCTTGCACTTCAGGCTCGTTAGACCCGTCCCATGTTCTTCTTGCAATGGGACTTCCTCACGAAATCGCACATGGCTCACTTCGGCTTACACTCTCTTTGGATATAACAAAAGAGGATATTGAATACACAGCAGACAAGCTTTGCGAAATCGTTCATAAGCTTCGTCTTATGTCCCCGCTTTATACCGGTGAATAATAATCAGAGAAAGGGCGTTGAAAAATGGATTATTCAGAAAAAGTAATGGATCATTTTATGAATCCCAGAAATGTCGGCGAAATTGAAGATGCTTCCGGCGTAGGTCAGGTAGGAAACGCAAAATGCGGCGATATTATGAAAATTTTTCTTAAAATAGAAAATGATGTTATCGTTGATGTAAAATTCAAAACATTTGGTTGCGGAGCAGCAGTTGCAACAAGCAGTATGGCAACTGAGATGGTTAAAGGGAAAACTGTTGAAGAAGCTTTAAAACTTACAAATAAGGCTGTTATGGAAGCTTTAGACGGTTTGCCACCTGTAAAAGTGCATTGCTCTGTTTTAGCTGAAGAAGCTATCAAGGCTGCAGTAAACGATTATTATAAAAAAATCGGTAAACCCGAAATTAAATACGAATGTGATGGTTGCTGTGCAACTTGTCATAAAGAACATTAATTCAATAGGAAGAAAAACTGCCACCGGGCAGTGAGTTTTAGAAAAGAAGAAGCTCGTGAGCATATCGTTAGGTCTTTGAAGATATGCTTGCGGGTTTTTGTAGTATAAGGGGAAAAAATATGAAACTTTATAATCCATTTTCAACTTTGAAAAAGCGAGAATTGCTTTTATGGCTTATATCACTTTTTGCAGTTGTACTCGCAAATATTTTAACGGGTGAATTCGTGTGGAGTACAGCGCTTGGAAGTGTGGTAGGCATAACTGCACTTATTTTTATTGCAAAAGGCGATGTATGGGGGCAGATACTTACGGTTGTGTTCAGTATTTTTTACGGTATTACCTCATATAAATTCCGCTACTACGGCGAGATGATAACATATCTGGGAATGACTATGCCGATTGCAATTATGTCTGTCGTTTCGTGGATAAAAAATCCTTATGAAAACAAAGAAAAAATAAACGAAGTGAAAATCAGTAGATTAGGTAAATCTAAAACAGTTGTGATGATTATTCTCACAGTTTTGGTAACACAAATCTTTTATTATATCTTAAAATACTTTGACACTCCAAATCTTTTTTTCAGCACAGTTTCAATCGCAACAAGCTTTTTGGCTTCATATCTTATGTTTTTCAGAAATTCATATTACGCTGTTGCATACAGCCTTAACGATATTGTACTTGTCATTTTATGGATAATGGCAACAATAAAGGATTTTTCCTATCTTCCGATGGTAATATGCTTTATTATGTTCTTTATAAATGACCTTTATGGCTTTATAAGCTGGAAGAAAAGGGAAAAAAGGCAAAGGAAAGGATAAGAAAATTATTTTTTATTGACTTCCAATTAATGTTATGTTATAATATAATTGAAATATGTTTTTTGTGTTTTTTATAAAACAACTTGAGTACGAGGTTAGAAAAATGTATAAAAGTTTTTTAAAAAGATTTTTAGATTTTATTCTTTCTTTTTTTGCAATAATAGTGTTGGCAATTCCTATGCTTCTGATTGCTGTTGCCATAAAGATTGATGATCCTGGACCGGCTCTTTTTAAGCAGAAAAGAGTAGGCAAGAATAAGAAGCTTTTTTTGCTTTATAAGTTCAGAAGTATGAAGATTGATACCCCTGATATACCGACTCATCTTCTTGAAAATCCTGATAAATACATAATTCGTATAGGTCGTTTCTTGAGAAAAACAAGTCTTGACGAATTACCTCAAATTTATAACATATTTTTAGGACAGATGAGTATTATAGGTCCGAGACCTGCTTTATGGAATCAAGACGATTTGATAGCCGAAAGAGATAAATATGATGTTAACGATATAAGACCGGGGCTTACAGGTTGGGCGCAGATAAATGGTCGTGATGAACTTGAAATTTCTGTAAAAGCACAGCTTGATGGAGAATATGTAAAAGCACTTTCTTTGGGAAGTGCAAGTGCTATGAAAATGGATATAAAGTGTTTTTTTGGAACAATTATTTCAGTTTTAAAATCCGATGGAGTAGTTGAGGGCGCCACAGGAAATACAGATGAAGGCAAAAATACGGTTTTAGCCGGAAACAGTACAAAAGAATAATAGAATCAAAAAAGGGTGTAAGCTTATGCCATTAAAATTGATGTATATAACCAACAGAGCAGATGTTGCAAAAATCGCTCAGGAAAATAATGTGGACAGAATTTTTATAGATATGGAATACATAGGAAAAGAGTCTCGTCAACCGGGCGATACTGTGAAATCCAATCATACAACAGAAGATGTGAAGAATATACGAAAAATTCTTGACAGCTCTGAACTTCTGGTAAGAGTAAATCCTATCACGGACAGAAACTCAGATTTTTGCGGTTCTGAAAAGGAAATTTCAGATGTTATAGAAGCAGGTGCAGATATCGTGATGCTTCCTATGGCGAAAACGGTCGATGAAGTATTGAAATTTTCGCAATATATCTCAAAAAGTAAAAAGAAAGTAAAAAAGATGCTTTTACTAGAAACTCCTGAAGCTGCAGAGAGTTTAGAAAATATATTAAAAACAGGTGTGATTGATGAAGTTCATATAGGACTTAATGATTTGCATCTTGCAATGGGAAAGAAATTTATGTTTGAGCTTCTTACAGACGGAACTGTGGAAAAGCTTTGTAAAATAATATCAAATTTTGGAATACCCTATGGTTTCGGAGGAATTGCGCGGATTGGTTATGGTACGCTTCCGTCGGAGTATGTCATTAAGGAACATTACCGTCTTGGTTCCCAGGCAGCAATTTTATCAAGAAGCTTTTGCAATATAAATAACATTACAGATACAGAAGAAATCAGCCGCCTTTTTGATGACGGAATAAAAAAAATAAGAGATTTTGAGAAATCTTTGCAAACGCTTTCTAAAAAAGACTTTGAAAAAAATAAGGGAGAAACCAAAGAACTTGTAAAAAAAATATGCGATAGCATTGGAGGAAATTAGTGTGTTTGAAAAAAAAGTGAAAATAGGAATGATAACAACTATTTCAAAGACGATGGACTGGTTTATCGTAGATTCTGCGAGAAATCTTTCAAAAAACGGATATGATGTAACACTTATTTCAAACATGACAGATGATTTTATTGAGAGAAATAAAGATTATGCCGAGTGTATTTGCCTTGATATGAATAGGGGAGCAAGTATAAAGGATTTGTTTTCGGGAATCAAAAATCTTATCGGAATTTTCAAGGAAAAAAAGTTTGACATTATTTATTACATGTCTCCCAACGCTTCTATGTACAGCTCTGTTGCAGGTTTTTTATCTGGAACAAAAATAAGAGTATATAATCAGACAGGTTTAAGATATGTATCGTTTGGAGGCATTAAAAGACTTATTTTTAAGCTTGTGGAACAGATAACCTGTTTTTTTTCTACACACATAAAGTCTCAAAGTCCTAAAAATATGGAATTTGCAATTACCCAAAAGCTTTGCTCAAAAAAGAAAATCTCAATTGTCGGGATAGGCGGAACTGTTGGGGTGAGCCTCGATGAATGTTCAGGCTTTAATCATGAGGAAAAGAGAAAAGAACTGAGAGATAAGCACAACATACCTCAAGGTGCTTTTGTTTTCGGATATGTCGGCAGAATAAATGAGGATAAAGGAATAAATGAACTTCTAAGTGCGTTTTTTAAGCTTAAGGAAACAACCCCCGATATATATCTTGTTTTAGTGGGAATGATTGACGAAGTTAATCCTATTGATGAAGAAAAAATGAAACTTGCTAAAGCTAGTGATAGCGTTATTATGACAGGAAATGTTCCTACCGGCGAAGTTTATCATCATATGGCAATGTTTGACATTCTGACACATCCGACTTACCGAGAGGGCTTTGGTAAAGTTTTGCAGGAAGCTATGGGGATGAAAATTCCAATAATAACAACGAATGTTCCCGGACCGTCTGAGGTTGTTGAAAACGGTATTTCAGGCATTTTGTGCGAAGTGAAAAATAGTGAAGCTTTATTTGAGAAGATGCTGATGTTGTATAATGATGCTTCACAAAGAGCTTCTTTAGCGGAAGCAGGCTACGAGAGGGCAAAAAAATACTTTGACAGACCGATAATGCTTGATAATATATTAAAGGATTTGAATAAAATTGTAAATATCGAAGGCGGAGAAAAATGTTATGACAAATAATAATCTACCTAAAGTTATGGCGATATCTATTACTGCATGGAGAAAAAACAGCGGTACACACACGCAGACTGATTTGTTTAAGTTCTATGAATCTGATAGAGTAGCGCAGATTTATGCGCGGTCTGAGTTGCCGGACACAACAGTTTGCAATAATTTTTACAGAATATCTGAAAACGAAGTTTTAAAGAGTGTTTTTACCCGCAAAAATGTTGGAAAAACAGTGAAAAACAGTGTTGAAGCTGATAAAAAAGAGCAAAAGTCCATTAAGATGGAAAATGCGATATACACAATGGCGCATAAAAAGAAGTCATGGTTTTTAACAATTCTTCGTGAAATTGTGTGGAGTTTAGGAAAATGGAAAACAACGCAACTGGACGAATTTATAGAAAATTATAATCCCGATGTTTATTTTTTTCCTGTTTACTCAGTTATATATACTGCTAAAATTCAGCAGTATGTATTGAAAAAGTTTCCAAGACCTTATGTGTGTTATATTACAGATGACAACTATTCTTATAAATCGTGCGGAAAGAATATATTTTCTTACATACACAGATTTTTTTTAAGAAAATATGTAAAAAAACTTTCTGTGAACTCTGCTGAAATGTTTGTTATGACCAAAGTTCAAAAAGAAGAGGTAGACAGAAACTTCGGAACTGACAGCACTATCCTTACAAAAGGAATAAACTATGAAAACCTGGAATATAAGGAGAAAAAGATAGCAAATCCTGTAAAAATGGTTTATACAGGAAATCTTCTTATAGGAAGAGCAAAATCATTGGTTGAAATTTCTAAAGCAATGAAAAATATCAATAAAGATGGAGAAAAAATTACTTTTGATATTTTTTCTACAACTGCTCTTGATGAAAAAACACTTGAATATCTTAACTCAAATGGTTGCCATTTTCATGGATGTGTTCCCAAAAGCCAGGTTGATGATATACAAAAACAAGCTGATATAGTTGTTTTTTCAGAGTCTCTTGAAAAGAAATACAGGTATGAAGCACGACTTTCTTTTTCTACAAAGCTTACAGATTATTTTAAAAACGGAAAATGTATTTTTGCTATAGGAGATAAAGATATAGCTCCTATAATTTATCTTAAAGAAAATGATTGTGCATTAATTGCGACAAATTATAATGAGATTGAGGATAAACTGAAAAGTCTTATTGATGCTCCTGAAAAAATTGAAGAATACAGTAAGAAAGCATTTTATTGCGGAATGAAAAACCACAATGAAAAGGATATCAAAAAAGTATTTTTACAAGCATTTATAAAAGCTGATAAGTTAAGAGGGGATAGAAAAAATGGCTGATAAAAGAGAAGAAGTAGTGCATGAACTTATTAAAAACAAGCTGCCCGAAGAACAGGCAAGAGTGGCAGCTGATTGTTTTGTAACTGCTGATGAATATGGTGTTTTCAGTCATGGCACTGCAACCGTGGCTGCGCATATAAAAAGAATAAAAGAGGGCGGATATAATTTAAATCCGGATATCAGGATTTTGCGGGAAACTGCTGCATTTGCAGTGATTGACGGTGATAATTCAATAGGACCTTACAGTGCAGAATACTGCATGAAATACGCTGTCGAAAAATGTGGGGAGAGCGGTGTGTTCACTGTTTTTTCCCGTAACAACAATACTTTTGGACCTGCTTTTTATTATCCCTTGATTGCAGCTAAAAACAACTGTATCGGAATTGTTTTTTCAAACTCTCCGGCTCAGATGGCACCTTATGGTGGAAAAGAAAAAATGTTGGGCACAAATCCGCTTTCTGTTGTTATTCCTTGCGGAGATAATGACCCAATAATATTCGATATTGCAACGAGTGTTGTAGCAAAGTCTAAATTCAAAGAATATAAAACTAAAAACATGAAGCTTCCTGAGGGATGGGCACTTGATGAGAATGGTAAGCCTACAACTGATCCGGATGAGGCTATAAAAGGTCTTATTTTGCCAATGGCGGGCTTCAAAGGGTTTGGTCTTTCGATGATTATTGATATTATAGCAGGGGTTATTTCCGGAGCTTCCTTTTTGAATAATGTTGGGAGATTTTATGACAGTAACAGTTGTATGAATGTGGGATTCTGCTTTATTGCAATAAATCCAAAAGTTGTTTTTGGTGATGAATTCGAAAATGTAATGAAGGAATATACAGAAAAAATTCGTTCATCCCAGGCTGTTGAAGGGAAAAAAATATGTCTTCCCGGCGATGATAGGCTAGAATGTTATAAAAAAACAAAAGAAATTCACTAAAAAGGTACCTATCTTGAAAATGGACTGCACAAATTGGTGCAGTCCATTTTTTAACAGTCACTTTTTATGTTATAAAAAGAAATTTATCACCATACAAAACAAAAAACCAATAACTGCAGGAAGAAAAAATGCAAAAAGTGTCCATTTTATGCTTCCTGTTTCTTTTTTTATTGTGAATATTGTCGTTGAGCAGGGCCAGTGAAACAGCGAAAAAAGCATAAAGTTGATTGCTGTTATAATGTTCCAGCCGTTATTAACCAAAATCTCTTTAACTGCGCTGTAAGATGCTGTTTGAGTAAGTTCTCCGGCGTTATTGTATGCCATAAGTGCGATTGGAAGAACTATTTCGTTTGCGGGAAAACCGAGTATAAAGGACATAAGAATTTCGCCGTCAAGCCCCATAAGATTGCCAATCGGACTTAAAAAGCTTACTGAATGGGAAAGAAGTGTAGCTCCATCTATTTTTAGATTTGAAAAAACCCATATAATAAGGCCCGCAGGAATTGCAACTGTTATCGCTCTTGCAAGTACAAAAAGTGTGCGGTCAAAAACGCTTCTTACTATTACTTTTGAAAACTGAGGTACTCTGTACGGCGGAAGCTCAAGCACGAACGCTGACGGATACCCCTTTAAAAGTGTTACAGAAAGAAGCTTTGATATTAAAAGTGTAACAATAACACAAAGTACAATAAGTGCAGTCAAAAAAAGTGCAGAAATTATATTGCTTGAAAAAATGGTGTTATTAGAAAAAAATATTGTTATAATCGCAATAAGCGTAGGAAATCTGCCGTTGCAGGGAACAAAGCAGTTTGTTAAAATTGCAATCAGGCGTTCTCTTTTTGAATCTATAATTCGTGCGCCTACAACACCTGCCGCATTACACCCAAATCCCATAGCCATACAAAGCGACTGCTTTCCGCACGAGCCGCAATTTTTAAAAGCGTTGTCAAGGTTAAACGCAATACGGGGAAGATATCCTATGTCTTCAAGTATTGTAAAAAGCGGAAAAAATATCGCCATCGGTGGAAGCATAACCGAAACAACCCACGATACAACTCTGTATATTCCTTTTGTAAGCGCATTGTTTATAAAAAGAGGTACTTTTAAAAAGTCAAAAAAGTTAAAAAGATTATCTTCAAACGAAAATAAAATGTTTCCCAAAAGCTCACTTGGGTAGTTTGCACCTGTAATCGTTATCCAGA
>CAZZPN010000002.1:0-17469 GCA_964655495.1 uncultured Oscillospiraceae bacterium | reverse complement strand
GACGGATAGCAAGTACCATCATCATCTGACAGCATTAAGAGATAGCACATCACTCGAAACTCGTATGTATCAATTTCCTTATTTGTAATGTGTTTATTTAGTAGAATAGTAAAGTTTTCAGTATATATTTTCATAAAAAATACACCTCCAATGAAGAATTTTATTTCTTCACCAAGGTGTATAAAGCATTAGGTTCTTGTGATTTTATCGTGGGGGGTTCAAGTCCCTTCATCCGCACCAGAAAAAGCACTTCTCCGGAAGTGCTTTTTAAACTGTAAGAATTTTTATAATTTCACATATATTTTTCCATTTGTTTCTTTAGTTTTTTTATAATTTTTTTCTCAAGCCTTGAAATGTAAGACTGCGAAATTCCCATAATATCTGCAACTTCTTTCTGAGTTTTTTCTTCGTCTCCCAAAATACCAAATCTAAGCCCTATAATAAGCTTTTCTCTTTCTTTCAAAGCACCAACAGCACACAAAAGCTGCTCCTTTTCAAATTTTGCTTCTATTTCTCTGTGAATTATATCGCTGTCAGTACCGAGTATATCTGATAAAAGAAGTTCATTTCCCTCTCCGTCTGTTGAAAGAGGCTCATCTAAGGAGACATCCGCTTTTCTGTTGGAGATTTTTCTCAGGTACATAAGAATTTCGTTTTCTATACATCTCGAAGCGTAGGTAGCAAGTTTTATTGCCTTTTGTACATTAAAAGAATTGACAGCCTTTATAAGTCCTATTGTCCCGATTGATGTTAAATCTTCGATATTTATCCCTGTGTTTTCAAACTTTTTTGAAATATATACAACAAGCCTTAAGTTGTGTTCAATAAGCTTTTTCTTTGCGTCATCATCAGGAAGAAGCGATATGTACTTTTCCTCATCTTCTGTTTCCAGAGGAGGCGGAAGAACCTCACTTGAGCCTATATAATAACATTCATTTTCAAAATAAGCGTATAAATATGTTAAAAATTCTTTTATTTTTTTAAAAAAGTTCAATTTTTTCACCACACTTTCTTTATCTATATAAGAGTAAGCGGATTAATGATTGCATCGTAATCACCGTCAAAATCGCACTTTGATATCGCAACAACAGCATCTATTTCTTTATCCTTATATATAAATCTGTCAGGCTTAAAGCCATATAAAACCTCGTATTTATCAGTAACAGTGCGACACGGAATAAGCCTGAAATTCTTTATTCCCGAAACTTTTTCTTCCGAAATCAGCTTCTTTATTTTTTTAGGAGAAACGACAACAACAGATTTTCGGCTTATAGGGTCAATGAGCGTATTGCCCGTATCAGGAAGTGCGCTTAGCTTCATCTTTTTGTTTTTGTAAAAAACAGTCAGCTCCTTTTTATTTTCAGCTGCAGATATGTTTTTCTTAAAAAGCACAACAAAAAACCTCCCTGTAAAAATAAGCGCCCCTGCTCCGAAAATCAAACTCATTATTCCCGTCTTTATATAAAAAACACCGTTTTTTACGCTTCCGCCAAGAAATGAGCCAAAAAAATATATACATCCACCCAAAGAGAGATTAATAAAAAGAAATGTCATCATATATTTAAAAAATACTCTCAATGATTTTACTTTAAAAGCTAAAAAAATCATTGCGCAAAAAACCATTATTTTAAAGACAGTATTCTCAAAAAAAAGAAAATCCGAAAAATAAAGTGAACACATATAAAACGAGCCTACCGCCGAAGAAAGAGACATTCTTAAAAATGACGGTTTTACACACATAACAAAAGCTGTCATATATAAAACAAGAAAATCAATCAAAAAATTCTCTAAAAATAAAACATCAATATAAACTGTCGTAGTCAAAAATATTCCCCCATCCGTTTTATTATTTTAGCACACTTCTTTTAAAAATTTTAACCTATTTTGTCGTGATATTAAAAAAACTTTAAAGAAATATTGAAAATCTTTTTGTTTTGTGATATACTTAGAATAATATGAGAAAGAAAGGAGCGGATTATGAATAAGCGCACAAGAAAAAATGAAATTTCTGTTTTAAATGTACTTTTTTGTATGATTGTTATTTTCATACACATAATTTCATATGCAGTATCCGATTTTCCGACCGGTACGGTAAGATATTCCGTAGTTATGCTGATGTGGCGTTTATCGTCTTTTGTTGTACAGGGTTTTATAATGCTGTCAGGCGTCAAGCTCTTTTTAAACAAAAAAGAGGACTTGCCTTACAACAAATATTTGTTCCAAAGGCTTAAAGGAATTGTTTTACCTTACACTCTTTGCTTTTTTATATATTACATTTGCTATATGATAGAGTTCGGGTACACATTTGATGTGTCATTTATTTTGGAAAACTTTTTTACCGGAAATCTTGCAAGTCATTTTTATTTTATTGTGATTATAGTGCAGTTTGATTTACTGTTTCCGCTATGGAGAAAAATAGTTTATAAATACTCGCCTGTAATTATTATTCCGTTTGCTTCGGCATTTTCGTTTCTTATGGAAATTGCATTTCCGCAGATGCTAAAGCTCATACTTCCTCAAGTTGAGTTTTTATATAATGACAGGCTGTTTACCACATATATGGTATATTGGCTCATTGGTTGTTATATCGGGAAAAATTACGACGAATTTAAAAATATTTTGAAATCAAATATTTCCCTGATACGCATTTTAGGCATCTTTTCAACACTTCTTATGCTGCTTTTCAGCTATGTTGCTTATAACGGTATAGCGGCGGTGTCTTATTTAAACATAATACACGACATATATGTACTGAGTATTTGCCTGCTGTTATACGCAGAGGCTTTTAATATTCCTGATAATATCTGTAAAAAAGTTTCTTCAATTCTGTCATTAATTGATAAATCAAGCTTTTTTATTTACCTTTATCATATGCTTGTATTACTTATAGCAAATAAAGTTATAGCTTCTTTGGGTATTTATTCCCATATCTGTGCATTTTTTATAAGATGCCTGATTGTATATACAGTTACGCCTCTGGTATGTATATCATATATCAAGGCAAAAAAACATCTTTTTGGCATCTTAAAAAACGCTGATTAATATGCCGATTTAACATAATCCTATAATTATAACAAAAAAAGAAAAGGGGGATATTATGCAGGATTATTCAGAATTTCCACCATGCGTGAAAGATTTTTTATCACATAAGCTTACTATCGAAGGAAAATCAGCACTCACGGTAAAAGAATATGCTTACGACCTTCAGACATTTTTCCGCTACATAGTATCCAAAAGAGATAAAAAAGATTTTGATGCAGATAATACCGATATAACATCAGTAAGCATTGAAGATATAAAAAAAATAACTATCTCCGATATATACGAATATCTGCTTTTTTTAAACAATGTGCTTAACAATTCAGTCCGCACCCGTGCAAGAAAACTTGCCAGCATAAAATCTTTTTATAAATACCTTAATGTCAGCGTTCATCTTATAAGCGACAATATCGTAAAAGACCTTAAGCTTCCTGCAGTTCCAAAAACTCTCCCGAGATATTTAGAGCTTGATGAAGCAAAGGATTTACTTAAAAGCGTTGACGGAAAATGTAAGGAAAGAGACATTCTTATTCTTACTATTCTTTTAAACTGCGGTCTTCGTGTATCGGAGCTTAAAAACTTAAAGGTTGACGATATAAGAGGCGATACCATTCTTATTCACGGAAAAGGTAATAAGGAAAGACAGCTTTACTTAAACGAAGCCACAAAAAATGCTTTTTTACAATATATTGCGGTAAGAAAACCTGCAAAGCCGCACTATAAGCAGCTTATTTTAGCGTCAAACGGTCATGAAATTTCAATAGGAGGCATACAGTTTATTGTCAAAAATCTTATAAGAAAAGCCGGTCTTGATGCAACTAAAATATCAACCCATAAATTAAGGCACACAGCCGCTACACTTATGTATAAATACGGCTCTGTTGATGTAAAAGCACTCCAGGAGGTGCTTGGCCACGAACACCTTAATACAACCGAAATATACACCCACGCAAACAACGAAGAAATAAAGAAAGCACTTAAGAGTAACCCGCTTTCTTCGTATAAAATCAAGTAAAACAAAAAAACTGCCGTTAAACACTCAAAAAACCTATAAAAAAGTGAAAAAAATCAAAAAAAACTTGCATTAATTATAAAACTGTGTTATAATATGTCTATTATCTAAAAAAAACGAAAGGAAGTTTGTTTGTAATAAAGTGCAAACTGCTTTTATATAATGAACGATAATATAATAACAAGAATAACCAAAAATTATGATACATTCTCAAAAAGGCAGAAGCTTATTGCTGATTTTGTGAATGACAATATATCTTTAGCCGCTAACATGACTGCTGCTAAGCTTGCAGAAACCGTAGGTACTTCCGAATCGACGGTTGTTAGATTTGCAACAGAGCTGGGATACTTGGGATATCCGGAATTTATGGAAGCTATCTCGGAATATATGAGAAGCAAATCCTCTATATTAAAGCGTATGGAGTCGTTATCAACAGTTATGGAAAACCAGGATACTCTCCGTACTGTTATGAATTCAGATATAGACAGCTTAAAGAAATCTGCCGCAAAAATAGACAAAGAGCAGTTTTCAAAGGCTGTTGATGCAGTTTTAAATGCTAAAAAAATATATATACTCGGAGTAAGAAGCTCCTCTTGCCTTGCGAGCTTTGCAAGCTATTATCTTAATATGCTTTTTGATAATGTGAGACTTGTTCAGACAAACTCTGTTTCGGAAATGTTTGAACAGATTTTAAAGGTTGACACCGATTCTGTTGTCTTTGGAATAAGCTTCCCGAGATATTCCAGAAGAACTGTAAAAGCTATGGAATACTCAAAAGACAAGGGCGCAACCGTAATTGCACTTACAGACAGTGAAAAATCCCCTATCGCTCCGTTTGCAGATTACCTTATAACTGCAAACAGCGAAATGGTTTCATTTGTTGACTCACTCGTTGCTCCGTTTTCAGTGCTTAATGCTTTTATAGTGGAGCTTGTTATGAGAAAAAAAGGCGAATTGCAGTCAAACTTTGAGCAGCTTGAAAAAATCTGGGAGGAATATCAGGTTTATGACAAGCTTGATGAAGTCACAAATCCCGATAACAGTAATATAGTATGAAAAATGGTAAAAAAACGGCAGTTATAGGCGGAGGTCCTGCAGGTGTTATATGCGCTGCAGAAGCCGCAAAAAAAGGTAACGATGTTTATCTTTTTGAAAAAAATGATAAACTGTTAAAAAAGCTTCTTATAACAGGAAAAGGCAGATGCAATATAACAAACAGCAGCGATATATCTGATTTTTTTGCGCAGATTCCCGTTAATCATGAATTTTTATACAGCGCTCTTTATACCTTCACAAATGATGATATAATAAATCTTATAGAAAATGAAGGTGTAAAGACAAAAAACGAGCGTGGAAACAGAGTTTTTCCCGTTTCGGACAAGGCGGCTGATGTTTCATTTGCACTCACAAATTATCTTAAAAAAACAAGTGCAAAAATCCTTTATAACAGTAAGGTTACCAATATCTCAAAAACCAAAGACGGTTTTTTGGTTGAGGTAAATGGAAAAAAAGAGCTTTTTGATTGTGTGGTTATTGCAACGGGTGGACTTTCCTACCCTGCTACCGGCTCAACGGGAGACGGTTATGGCTTTTCAAAGAAGCTTGGTCATACCGTAACAGAGCTTACACCAAGCCTTGTTCCGCTTGAAGTAGAAGAAAGCTTCTGTAACGAAATAAAAGGGCTTTCTCTACGGAATGTAAATCTTAAGCTTGTAAGCAACGAAAAAACAGTTTTTGAAGATTTCGGAGAAATGATGTTTACTCCATTTGGTGTAACGGGACCGCTTGTTATTTCGGCAAGCAGCCATTTAAACGAAAAAACAACTAATTATATATATATAGATTTGAAGCCTGCGCTTTCTGAAAAACAGCTAGATGAGCGAATTTTAAGGGACTTTAAAGAATTCTGTAACAAAGATTTTGCTAATTCTTTAAATAAACTCTTGCCAAAAAGCATTATTTCTGTTATAATAGATTTATGCGGCATAAATCCGCACAAAAAATGTAACGCTATAACAAAACAAGAGCGTATGCAGCTTTTGAAAGTTTTAAAAGGTTTGAAGCTTACCGTAACAAAAAAACGCCCCATAAAAGAAGCGATAATTACATCGGGCGGAATAAGCGTTAAGGAAATCAATCCCTCAACGATGGAATCAAAGCTTGTAAAAGGTCTTTATTTCTGCGGCGAGATTATAGATGTTGATGCTTATACGGGTGGCTACAATCTTCAGATTGCTTACTCTACCGGTTATCTTGCCGGAACGAATATAAACTGAGAAAGGAATTTCTTTTCTTTTGAAAGATACGAAAAGTACAAAAAATATGAAAAATATTATTATTGCGATTGACGGACCTGCCGGTGCAGGAAAAAGCTCCGTTTCAAAGGCTGTTTCAAAAAAGCTCGGCTTTACTTATATCGACACAGGTGCTATGTATAGAGCTTGCGCTCTTATGGCGATTGAGACAGGAGTTGATGTAAGACAATATACAACGCAGCTTCCTATTATGTTTGACGATTTTGACCTTGTTTTAAAAGCCGATAAAGATGTACAGAAAGTTATCCTTAACGATGTTGATATCACAAGAGAAATAAGAGAGCCGGATATTTCAATCGGTGCTTCATATATCTCCGCAATCCCTTATGTGAGAGACAAAATGGTTGAACTGCAGAGAAAAATGGCGCAAAACGATTCTGTTGTAATGGACGGAAGGGATATAGGAACAAATGTATTCCCAAACGCCGATGTTAAAATTTTCCTTACGGCAGATGTTGTGGAGCGTGCAAAAAGAAGGCAGAAGGAGCTTTATGAAAAAGGAAATCAAGTAAGCTTAGAGGAAGTTTTAAACGATATGAAAATGCGGGACAAAAACGATTCCGAAAGAGCATATGCTCCTTTGAAAAAAGCTGACGATGCAATAGTCGTTGACAACACTTCCCTTTCATTTGAAGAAACAGTTGATGCTGTGCTGAATTGCATCAGCGATAAAGTTAAGGTGTAGTTTTTATGTTATACACAGTATTAAAAAATATATGTAAAGTTTTTTATCATATAGCTTTCCGCATCACGATTGAAGGTGAAGAAAACATTCCTTCATCGGGTGGTGCAGTTATATGTCCTAATCATATAAGCAATCATGACGCTGTTTTACTTACAGCAGTGATAAGAAGAAGGTTGACTTATCTTGGAAAAGAGGAAGTTTTTAAATTTAAGCCGTTTGGCTATATCTTAAAAAAAGTCGGTGCAATTCCGGTAAAAAGAGGTACCGGAGATATAGGTGCCGTAAGAAAAGCGATAGAAGTTTTAAAAGACAGTAAGCTTATGATAATTTTCCCGGAAGGAACAAGAAATAAAACAGATGCTCCTCTTTTAGAGTTTCGTTCCGGTGCTTCCTTGATAGCATATAAGGCACAGTGTCCGATTGTCCCTTGTGCTATAATAGGAAAATTCAAGCCTTTCTCAAAAATCAAAATTGTTTTTGCAGAACCGATTTCTACTCTGGGAAAAACAAAAGATGATGTACATAGCCTGACTGAAGAAATAAAAAATGAAGTCGGAAATATGCTGGAGGAAGTAAAACAATGAAAACGAAAATTGCAAAAAATGCAGGCTTCTGCTTCGGAGTAAGCCGTGCCTGTAATGCAGTTTACGAAGCTTTACCAAAAAAGAAGATTTATCTTCTCGGAGAGCTTATTCATAACAATGATATAATGAACGACCTTTTACAAAAAGGCGCAGTTCTCATCGAAAACACAGATGATTTAAAGTCTGTTCCTGCCGGTGCTACCTGTGTTATAAGAGCACACGGTGTCGGTGCAGAAATAAAAAAAGAGCTTTCGGAAAATAATATAGATTGTATGGACATGACTTGTCCGTATGTTTCAAAAATTCACCAGATAGTTTCTACTGAAGATAAAAAAGGCAGAAAAATAATAATTTTCGGCAAAAAAGAGCATCCCGAGGTTGTCGGAATTGCAGGACATTGCTCATCTTCGCTTATAAGTATGGACTTTTCTGAAATAAAGGAAGAAATAAATCCTTGTGATATATTAAGTGTTGTTGCACAGACAACAGTTGAAAAAGAAGCTTTCGGGGAATTTGTTTCATCTTTAAAAGAAGTGTGCCGCGATGTAGAAGTTTTTGATACTATCTGCAACGCAACAAAAAACCGTCAGAATGAAGCAGAGAAAATCGCCCGTGAGGTTGATTTTATGATTGTTATCGGCGGGAAGTCAAGCTCAAACACAAAAGAGCTTTATAAAAAGTGCAGTGCGGTATGTAAAAACACCGTTCTCGTAGAAAATTTAAAAGGCTTATTTAATCATTTCGGACTTGAAAATGATGATGAGCAGCTAACAAAGTTAAAAAATATTATATATACAAATTTTAAAAGCGTAGGTGTTACTGCAGGAGCATCGACTCCACAAAGTAGCATCGAGGAGGTAATTACAGTTATGGCAGAAGAAATGAACACAACAAATGAATTTGAAAAGGAGCTTGAAAACTACCTGGTTAGCCCTGTACACACAGGCAAAACAGTAACAGGCCATGTTGAGCAGATTACTGAAACCGAAGTAAGAATCAATATTCCGGGATATAAAGGAGTAGGAATCATTCCGGCTGATGAATTAACAGATGATTCAACAGTTAAACCGTCTGATATTGTTAAAATCGGTGATGAAATTACTGCAAAGGTTATAAAACCAAACGATGCAGAAGGCTTTTGTCTCTTATCTAAAAAAAGCATAGATTCAATCGCAAACCTTCAGTTTATCAAGGATGCCTTTGAAAAACAGGAAATCCTTGAAGGTAAAGTAGTAAGCGTTATAAAAGGCGGAATACTCGTATCTGTTAACAGCGTAAGAGTATTTGTTCCTGCTTCACTTGCAACATTAAGATATACTGCAGATTTAAGCGTTCTTCAGAATCAGAATGTTAAACTAAAAATCGTTGATTTTGATGACAGAAGAAACAGAGCAACAGGCTCAGTTAAAGCTGTTTTGAAAGAAGAACAGGATAAGGTTGAAGCTGCTTTCTGGGCAGATTGTGAAGTTGGTAAGACTTACACAGGTACAGTTAAATCATTAACAAGCTTCGGTGCTTTCGTTGACCTTGGCGGTGTTGACGGATTAATCCACATCACAGAATTATCATGGTCAAGAATCAAACACCCATCTGAAGTTGTTAAAGAAGGACAGAGCGTTGTTGTTTATGTAAAAGCAATCGACGAAGAAAAGAAAAAAATCTCTTTGGGATACAAAAAAGACGAAGACAACCCTTGGACATTGTTCACAAATCAGTATCAGCTTAATGATATCGTTGAATGTACAATAGTAAGAATCGTTCCGTTTGGTGCTTTCGCTCAGATTATTCCGGGAGTTGACGGTTTGATTCACATTTCTCAGATTGCAAACAAGCATGTTGCAAAACCTGAAGATGAACTCAAAATAGGAGAAGTTGTTGCTGCTAAAATC
The DNA here is from genome assembly GCA_964655495.1 of uncultured Oscillospiraceae bacterium. Classification (GTDB taxonomy): domain Bacteria; phylum Bacillota; class Clostridia; order UMGS1840; family UMGS1840; genus UMGS1840. The sequence continues at coordinate 7,945 of CAZZPN010000002.1, read as the reverse complement.
ATTGATATAAATGCAGAAACAAAGAAAGTAAGCTTATCTATAAGAGAACTTATCGCTCCTAAAGAAGAAAAAGAAGAAGCAGTAGAAGAAGCTAACGAAGAAGCAGCTGAAGTTGTTGAAGCGGCTGAAGAAGCTACAGAAGAAGTTGCAGAAGCAGCAGAAGTAGCAGAAAAAGTTGAAGAATAATATAAAGCTTTTTAATCACATTCTTCTTACTTTTTTAAAATTCCAGAAGATTTCTAGTTGAATTATATCAGCTCTAACGGCTTTTTTTGGCAAAAGTATTGACTTTTTTTAAAAATATGCTATTATTTTAGTATAATCATCTGTATATTATTTCTTTTTTTCATATAATATACAGATGATGGTTATACAAAATCTTTTTGGAAAAATTCCAAAGTCCGTAAAATAGCGGAAAATCAATCAAGTACAGGCGACAGTATTTTTTAAATACTGTTTTCCTGCAACACACATAAGGATGGTTTAAAAATGTACGAAAAAGAAGTTACAATTCAGAATCAGGTTGGCTTACATGCAAGACCTGCTACATTTTTTATTCAGAAAGCCAATGAATTCAGAAGCAATATATGGGTAGAAAAAGAGGAGCGTAAAGTAAGCGCAAAGAGCTTACTCGGTGTTCTTTCTTTGGGAATTACCAAAGGCACAAGTATAAAAATAGTTGCTGAAGGTTCAGATGAAACCGATGCAGTAAATGCTCTTGCTCAGCTTATCGGTTCAGACTTTGCTGAATAAAAATACGGTTTTTATGCCACAGTAAAATTTTTATAAAATCCGGTTTTGGATGTAAAAGAAGGGCTTATGCCCTTTTTTTATACCGAAATAAATTCTTTGGGAGAAGCTTTTTTGGAAACAAGAGAAAAGAAAAAAAACATACCGATTTTTGTAGCCCACAGAGGTTGTCCAAACGACTGTGTTTTTTGTAATCAGGTAAAAATAAGCGGTATAAAAGATGAGATTAACCCCGATAAGATTAAAAAAATTATCGAGGATTCTTTGCCGTACTGTGATTATAAAAATACGCAGATTGCATTTTTTGGCGGCAGCTTTACAGGTATAGAAGAAAGCGTTATGATAAAATACCTGGAAATTGCAAAGCACTATACTGATGCCTACTCCCTTGACGGAATTCGCCTTTCCACAAGACCTGATTATATAAGTCCTCATATCCTTGAAATATTAAAAGCATACGGAGTAAAAGTGATTGAGCTTGGTGTTCAGTCTATGGCTGATGATGTCCTTTTAAAAAACAATCGTGGGATGAGTTGTGAAGATACAAAAAATGCCTGTCGTTTAATAAAAGAATACGGTTTTTCTCTCGGAGTACAGCTTATGACATCAATGTACGGCTCAACTTCCGAAGATGATATAAAAACTGCCATTGAAGCGGTAAATCTAAACCCTGATTTTGTCCGCATCTACCCTACTGTCGTTATAGAGGGTACAAAACTTTATGAATTTTATAAAAATGGAATTTACAAAACAAAAACTTTAGAAGAAACAGTAGATATATGCTGTAAAATGCTCGAAATTTTCACCCAAGCTAATATTCCCGTAATAAGACTCGGACTTATGACTAACGAAGATATAAACTGCGAAAATGTTATAGGTGCATACCACCCTGCTTTCGGGGAGCTTGTTTTCTCTAAGTTTTATTTTAATAAAATTTGTAAAATGATTAAAGAAAAAGGGCTTATATTAAAGGATAAAATTCTTATTATAAAAGCACCAAAAGAGCTTGTTTCAAAAATAAGCGGTCATAAAAAAGAAAATATCCAAAAATTAAAAGAAGCTTACAACATTAAGGATATTCATTTTAAATATGATGAAATAATTGATGTATTGATGTTAGAAATCAAAAAACAGTGAAGTGAAACGAGAAACTCAATATTAGAAATCAAAAAACAGTGAAGCAAAACGAGAAACTCAATATTAGAAATCAAAAAATACGGAGAAATAAAAAATGAGAAACTTAAAATCTGATACAGTAGTTGTAAAAATAGGTACAAGCTCACTAACCTATAAAAACGGTAAAATGAATTTTAAATTCATAGAAGAACTCACAATGGTGCTTTGCAATCTCAAAAATCAAGGAAAAAATGTTGTTCTTGTTTCAAGTGGTGCAATCGGTGTCGGAGTGAGCAAGTTAAGACTTGAAAAAAAGCCTGAAGATATAAAAACAAAGCAGGCAGCGGCAGCAGTAGGTCAATGTCAGCTTATGAGTATTTACGACAGATGCTTTTCGCTTTACGGTCAGGATGTTGCACAAATACTTATAACAAAATATACTATTGACAACGAACAGTCAAGAACAAATGCAAAAAACACTCTTGACGAGCTTTTTAAAATGAATGTTGTTCCGATAGTAAACGAAAACGATGTTATCTCAACTGCTGAAATCGAATTCGGCGACAATGACACTTTATCTGCCTATGTTGCAGAGCTTATAAATGCAGATTTGCTCATTATTCTCACTGATATTGACGGATATTATTCTAAAAACCCAAAAGAAAACAAAAACGCAAAGCTTATTTCCGAAATAAACGAAATCACTCCCGAAATTATGGAAAATGCAGGCGGCGCAGGCAGTACACGAGGTACAGGCGGTATGTACACTAAATTACTTGCTGCACAAATTGCATTAAAATCCGATATCGCAACGATAATTACATCAGGTGAAAATCCAAATGAAATATATAATATTGTTGCAGGCGAAGAAATAGGCACTCTTATAAGAAAAAAGAGGGATTAGAAAATGAAAGATATAATTTTACAAAAGGCAAAAAAAGCTAAAGAAGCAAGTGTAATTATGCAAAAAACAAGCACAAATAAGAAAAACGAGGCTTTACTTTCAATATCAGATGCACTTTTAAAAAACATAGCTTATATACTTGATGAAAACAAAAAAGATATCTCAAATGCCGAAAAAAACGGTATCAAAAAAACTATGATAGACAGGCTTCTTCTTACGAAAGAAAGAATTGAAGCTATGGCGGAAGGCGTAAAAGAAGTAGTTAAGCTCAAAGACCCTATCGGTGAATTTACGGGAGCTGTAACCCGTCCTAACGGTCTTCTTATAAGCGAAAAAAGAGTTCCGCTTGGAGTTGTGGGAATAATATACGAAGCGCGCCCGAATGTTACCGTTGATGCCGCTTCCCTCACCTTAAAAACAGGTAATGCCTGCCTTTTAAGAGGCGGTAAGGAAGCTATTAACTCAAATATTGCACTTATAAAAATTATGAAAGAAGCACTTGTAAAATGCAATCTTCCTGACGGTGCAATAGAATTTATAGAAGATACAACCCACGAGTCTGCAAATGAAATGATGCACTTAAACGGTTACCTCGATGTTCTTATCCCAAGAGGAAGTGCAAGGCTTATTCAGGCAGTTGTGAATAATTCAACTGTTCCGATTATCGAAACAGGCTCGGGCAACTGCCACACATATGTAAATAATGATGCTGATATTGATATGGCACTTTCAATCTTAAAAAATGCGAAAACTCAGCGTCCATCTGTATGTAACGCTTGTGAAAGCCTTGTCGTTAATAAGGATATCGCAAAAGAGTTCCTACCCAAAGCTAAGGCTTTATTGGAGGAATGTAATGTTGAAATAAGAGGCTGCGAAAAAACACTTGAAATAATAGATGTAAATAAGGCGACAGAAGAAGATTTCTACACAGAGTATAACGACCTTATAATTTCCGTAAAAATAGTTGATAATACCGATGAAGCAATAGCGCATATCAATACTCATAATACGAAACATTCAGAGTGTATCGTTACAAGGAGCTACGAAGAAGCCCAGAAATTCACAAATGAAATTGATGCGGCTTGTGTATATGTGAACGCTTCAACACGCTTTACCGACGGAAATGAATTTGGTTTTGGTGCGGAGATAGGAATTTCAACCCAAAAGCTTCACCAAAGAGGCCCGATGGGACTTGAAGCACTGACCTGCACAAAATATATAATACTGGGTAACGGACAAATTCGTTAGAGAGGATTTTAGAAAAATGTTTGTAGATAGTGCAAAAATATATGTAAAAGCAGGAAACGGCGGAAACGGCTGTGTTGCTTTTCACAGAGAAAAATATGTTGCGGCAGGCGGTCCTGACGGCGGCGACGGAGGAAAAGGCGGAAATGTTATTTTTGAGGCTGACAGTAATATGTCAACCCTTATGGATTTTCGTTACAAAAGAAAATATGTCGCTCAAAACGGTGCTGACGGCACAGGCAAAAAGTGTAAAGGTAAAGATGCTGAAAATCTTATTATAAAAGTTCCTGTAGGAACAACTATAAGAGATACAGACCTTGATATTTATCTGGGAGATTTATCATATCACGGACAGCAGGTTGTTGTTGCAAGAGGCGGCAAAGGCGGTTTTGGAAACACTCATTTTGCTACTCCGAAGCGTCAGGCTCCCCATTTTGCAAAGCCTGGCAGAAAAGGCGAAGAGCTTAATTTGGAGCTTGAAATAAGATTGCTTGCCGATGTAGGACTATTAGGTTTTCCTAATGTAGGAAAATCCACTTTACTATCGGTAGTAAGTGAGTGTAAGCCTAAAATAGCAAATTACCATTTCACCACTCTCATTCCAAACTTAGGTGTTGTTGATATGGGCGAAAACAGAAGCTTTGTAATTGCCGATATACCGGGAATTATCGAGGGTGCAAGTGAAGGTGTCGGACTTGGACACGAGTTTTTAAAGCACACCCAAAGAACAAGACTTCTTATCCATATTGTTGATGTATCGGGAATTGAAGGCAGAAACCCAATCGAAGATTTTGATATAATAAATGATGAATTAAAAAAATATTCCGAAGAATTAAGCGAAAAAGAACAAATTGTTGTAGGAAACAAGCTTGATTTGGTATTTGACGAAGAAACGGTCAACAGCTTTAAAAACGAAATGGAAAAAAGGGGTTATAAGGTATTTCTTATCTCGGGTGCCACAAAAAAAGGTGTTGATGAGCTTATGAATTATACCTATGAAAGACTTCAAACAATCCCTGTAAGCGAAGCTGTAAAGGTTGTTGATATTGATACTATCGTAAGAATAGACCCTCACGACACAAGCTTTGAAATTATAAAAGAGGAAGAAGGCGTGTTTGTGGTTGAGGGCGCACTCCCTGAAAAGCTTATAAATTCAACCAATTTTACAGATTACGAATCAACTCAGTATTTGCAGAGAGCACTTATTAAAACGGGTATTATTGATGCCCTTAAAGAAAAAGGCGCAAAAGAAGGCGATACTATTATTATTGATGAGTCGCAGTTTGATTTTATAGAATAACAATAAAATACAAAGTGAATAGGAAAAAAAGAATCAGAATTGAAAAACCAAGCCAAAGCAGAGCTTTGGGACACCCGAAGCTGTATATAGATACAGCGAGAGGCGAGGTTTTTTCATAGCAAAAAAGAAGCTTTTTATAAGAACCGATGAATTTGAATTTTTACTGTTTTTTGTAGTAAAAAAGCCTATCATCCTTATTTTAAAAGATTTATTTCTTTTTTGCGTTCTGAACTTTTTTTACATTCACTTTTGCAAGGCCGCCCTCGCTTGTTTCTTTGTACCTCGTTTTTATATCAAGTCCTGTTTCTTTCATTGTGCGTATTACATCATCTAATGTTATTTTGCTCATTCCGCTTAAAAAGCTTGATAAGCTTACTGCGTTTATCGCTCTCATAGCCGCAACGGCATTTCTTTCTATGCAAGGTATCTGAACAAGTCCGCATATGGGATCACAAGTAAGTCCAAGATGATGCTCCATTGCAATTTCCGCCGCACACTCGATTTTTTCAAGATTAAGACCGCCAAGCTCAGCAAGTGCTACTGCCGCCATAGCGCAGGCTGTACCTACTTCTGCCTGGCAACCGCACTCAGCACCCGAAATTGATGCGTTTTTCTTAACGAGATTTCCGATAATTCCTGCCGAAATAAGTGCGTGAACTATCTCATCATCGCTATATCCTCTTTTTTTCTGCTGATAATAAAGAACTGCCGGCATAACCCCCGATGAACCGCAGGTTGGCGCTGTTACAATTCTGCCGCCGCAGGCATTCTGCTCACTTACTGCAAACGCATACGCGCAAACAACTCTGTTTTCCCTTGTTTCAGCACTTTCATCAAGATGCTCCTGATTAAAAAGATATTTTGCCTTTTTAGCAACATTAAGTCCGCCCGGCAAAACTCCTTCATCCGAAAGACCGTTTTTTATACTTTCTTTCATACTCTGCCACACAGCGTTCATATAAGGAATAAAGTCGCTGTCTTCTTTTGAAACGGCATATTCCCACAATCTTAAATCATTCTCTTTGCAATATGCCATTATATCGGAAAAAGTATCAAGGTCGTAAATTTTTTTATGCTCAATCTTCTTTTCATTTTCAATAACGATATCACCACCACCTACCGAAAGAACGGTTATTCTGTCAATAACTTCACCGCCAATGTAAGCAAAAAGCTCCATAGTGTTAGGATGCGGAAGCTGAGTTTTTGTGAGATTAAATTCAACCTCACATTTTTTAGGCTCCATCGTTTCCTTTATAACCTTATCAGTTTCGTGACCTTTTCCCGTCTTTGCAAGAGAGCCGTATAAAATAACCTTATAATAATCCGCATTTTTATTCTTTTCTTTAAAAAAGATACATGCTTTTTCGGGGCCCATAGTGTGCGAGCTTGAAGGCCCTTTCCCCGTTTTATAAAGCTCTTTTATTGATATCATTCCCCTGTCATCATCAGAGGTTTTTTTCTTTTCAGCGTTTTCTTCTGTATCCGAAATCAGATAGTCAACTGAAACATTGAAAATTTTAGAAAGCTTATAAATGTTTTCAATAGAGGGAGATGAAATCTGCTTTTCCCAATTTGAAACTGCACGGTTGCTTATTCCAAGCTTTTTACCAAGCTCTTTTTGCGTGATGCCCGATTTTTTTCTTAAATATGATATTCTTTCAGATGTTTTTGTTACCATAATAAAAAAACCTTTCTTTTTTTATTATTATATACCTATTTTATAGAAATAGCAATAGAAATTATTTAAAAACAAAAAAGAATAAATCAACTAACAGTTGATTTATTCCAAAAAAGCATTAACAACAGCGTAAGTAAAGCTGCTATTTATATTCAAAAAATAAAGTCGCATGTATTGTCTGTCTGTTATATCAAGCTCAATTTTTTGTTTGCTTTTGATTTTTTCCAAATCAAAAGCATCATCGGTGAAATTTTCGCCCGTAATCCAGAAAATTGAATTTTCGTTACTCTCCGAAAGCTTTATAAGCTCAAATGAAAATTTTTTATAAAGTCCGTTCAATCTGTATTCAATTTCCGCAAAGTAGGGCTTTTGGGGATAGGAATTTTTAAAAATCATCGCATTTTTATAAACGGTATTTTCAAATTTGAAATCTTTTACAATTTCGCAATTTGTCATTGAAACGGGACAGCAAACCTCATTAAGAGCGTTTTTTCCGCTTGGCTTTTCTCCGAAAAAAAAATTATTCTTATTCTCATCATAAGAAAATTCTTTTTTTGATAAGTCTGCGATTTCTTCAATCGAAACATAAATTTTTTTGTTACATTCAATAAAATCGTTAATTTTTACTCTTTTCCCGTCAATATAAACATTAGCGCTACTCTCATAAGCCGTTTTTTGTTGCTTTTTTTGTAAAATTTCCATATTTTTCTTCCCATAAAAAAATGCGTTCCGAAGAACGCATGAAAAAGTGTGTTCTCCTTTTTGCAACAAAATTTCAATTCTACTATGTGGAATTAGAAATAAGGAAAAACACTTTTTACCTAAAGTATTTTTCCACACAGTAGAAAATGTTATGAAATTTGTTGCAAGAATATTATACCACCAAATAAAATAAATTGCAATAGTTTTTTTTAAAACAATAAAAAAATGCGTTCCGAAGAACGCATGAAAA
>CAZZPN010000001.1:9436-17515 GCA_964655495.1 uncultured Oscillospiraceae bacterium | reverse complement strand
TGGCAAAAAAGAAAAAAATTTGCCACAGTTTTTTTAGAACAGAGTACACCCCATATTCTTAAAGTATTCTATCTTTTTGTAGATAAGCTCTTCGGGAATTTTAAAATATTGCGATAAACAGGGGATACACATAAATTCTTCTGCACCCCGGTTAATCATCTTTTTGTGCATTCCGATATCGTTTCTTGTAAGCTCACGAGAGCATTTTATACATTTCATAATTTATTTAATCTTGAATTTTATAAGCTTACACTGATGAGGTTTGAGAACGCTTGAGATATAGTTAGTGCCGTAATCAACCTTACTGTCTCCGATGATTTCTTTAAATTCAAACTTAACTCCGCTGTAAATCGGGAATCCCATATCTGTGTGAAGGGCAGTAACTCTCATATCTTTATCCCGAGTATTCCATAATAAAAGAGCATATTCGTTGTTTGAAAGCATTTTTAAAAATGCGTACGGCTCCTGAGCAGCTTTTTCAGGATTTTGGTCAAGAGTTGTATTTACAATCATTGGAGGTCTTGCTTCTTCGTCCTGATTTATTGCGATAAGTTCCTTGTTAGTAAGAAGCTTATAACAAAAATCGTTCATATTTCTTATATCTCCGCCTATCATAAGAGGAGCAGAGAACATACACCAAAGTGCAAAGTGGGTTTCGTAGTCAATATCTGTTGAGAGATATTCTGAAACTTTTATTCCGCCTACTCCGTCTCCATTACCGAATGCAACATTACCTTTGTTATACATTCCTACAACCATCATATCAATATCATTGTAGCAGCCGGGTGCAGACGAACGAAGCTTATCAATCTGTGAAATAGCGATGTTTTTCATAGATATGTAGTTGTCAAAGATATCTCCGGTTGAACGGTACATATGCGCACCTACTGACCTTGCCCAGTCCCATGTATTTTCAACACCCCAGTTGCACATTGAAAAAAGTATTTCTCTTCCCGATGCTTTAAGAGCGTTGCTCATAGTTAAATATGCGTTTTTACAGTCTGCAGTATGCGGGAAATAGCAGAAATCGTATTTTAGAAAATCTACACCCCATTCTGCAAAGGTTTTTGCGTCAATATATTCATGCTGATAGCTTGAGGGATAATTTGCACAGGTTCTTATACCGGAACAGGAGTAGATACCGAATTTAAGACCTTTTGAATGAATATAATCGCTTAAATATTTCATTCCGTGAGGGAATTTTTTCGGATCGGCAACGAGCCTGTCGTTTTCGTCTCTTTCTTTTAAAGACCAGCAGTCATCAATTACGATATACTCATAACCTGCATCCTTATATCCTTTTTCAACGATATAATCAGCAGTTTCCATAATAAGCTGTTCGCTTATATTTTCTCCGAATGTGTTCCATGTGTTCCATCCCATAGGTGGTTTTTGTGCCAGCATATTAAAAATCTCCTTTTTCAAAATTTCTTTATTATGATAATAACATATTTTTTTCTTAAAATCTATGTATTTATGTTGACATTTTATGTATTAATGTTGTATAATATTGTAGGTGATTGTATGAGAAACGATTATATGAGTTTGATTAATAATTACGAAACAGCGAATATTATTGAGGTTGTTGATGTGGGAGAAGAAAACTGCAAACCGCTTCATTCGGAAGGGCCTACAGTAAGAGAAAATTATCTCTTTCATTATGTTATAAGCGGAAAGGGACGGGTTTTAATAAATGGTGAAGAATATAAGCTGACTTCGGGAAACGGATTTTTGATAACTTATAAGGATTATATATATTATGAGGCAGATGAAGTGGACCCTTGGCATTATGTTTGGATTATAATTTGTGGAAATGATTGTGAAAAATTTTTCAGCTTGTGTGGACTTAGTGACGAGCAACCGATATATTTTAGTAATAATGTTGAAAAAACAAATAAAGCAACAAAAAGCTTTGTGAAAAAAATATCTGAAATTGAAAATTCTTTCTTTTTCTATGGCGCGCTTTATGAATATTGGGGCGTTTTGTCTAAATGGAACACTTATAAAAAATGTCCTCAAATCAACGAGACTAAGAGGTATGTAATAAATGCGAAAAGGTTTGTTGCAGTAAATGTTTATAAGAAAATAACTGTATGGGATATATGCAAAGCTGTCGGGATAGAAAGAACATACCTTTTCAGGCTTTTTAAGGAATATGAAAAGGTAAGTCCGCAGGAGTATATCATCAACTATAAAATGAACTATGCGAAAGAGCTTTTAAAAAGAGGCGACCTCAATGTAAATCAGGTTGCTTTTTCTGTGGGATATAATGACCAGTGTGCATTTTCAAAAATTTTTACAAAGCATTTCGGAAAAAATCCCAAAGAGTATATAAAACAAAAATAATGGGCGGTGAGGAAAATAGTACTTATAATTGCAGAAAAACCGAGCCTGGCAAGAAATATTGCCGGTGCGATAGGTGAATTTAAAAAGAAAAAAGGATATATGGAAAACGGTGAATATATTGTAACATGGGCATTCGGTCATCTTTTTTCGCTTTGTGATATAGAATATTATTCTCCAAATCCTGACGGCGAAGCAAGATGGACAACTAAAAATATTCCGTGTTTTCCTGAGAAGTTCAGCTTTGAACTAAAAAAAGGAGCAGATAAAAAAACAGACCCGGGAGTGAGTGAACAGTTTGAAATTATAAAATCTCTTTGCAATAGAGAAGATGTCGATACAGTTGTAAATGCAGGCGACTCTGACCGTGAAGGAGAAATTATAATAAGGCTTTGTATAGAAAATTCGCAAATTAAAGAAAAAGCTTTAAAAAGGCTGTGGCTTCCCGACCAGACAAATGAAACAATTCTGTCTGCACTGTCGGAAATGAAAAATGAAGAAGAATATGACAATCTTGCAAACGAGGGCTTTGCAAGAACTTATACAGATTGGCTTTACGGCGTTAATTTAACAAGATATGCTACTTTGAAAACCGGCTCGTTTTTAAGGGTTGGCAGGGTAATCGTTCCTATTGTAAAGGCGATTTACGACAGAGATATGGCGATAAGGAACTTCGTTCCGGATATTTATTATGCGCTTGTAAGTAAGGTTGAAACAAGCGGCGAGGAAATCGAGCTTACAAGTAAACAGAAATTCGATAAAAATGATTTTTTAAAAGCAAAGGAGCTTTGTGATTTATACAACTCAAAAAAGGCAACTGTAACGGAGATAAAAAAGAAAAAGGATGTTTTGTCAGCCGGAAAGCTCTATTCTCTTACAAAGCTCCAGAATGTTCTTGGAAAGCGTTATAAAATGCCGATGGATATGAGCCTTAAAATACTTCAGGATTTATACGAAAGAGGATATATCACATATCCCCGTACAAATTCGGAGTACCTTGCAACTGCCGAAAAAGATAAAATTAAAAAGATAATAGGAATTGTAAAAAATATAGGCTATAATGTTTGTTTTAAGGATAAGAAAACAATTTTTGACGATTCAAAAATTGAGTCCCATTCAGCACTCACACCTACATATAAAATCCCCAAAAAAGAGGACCTTAATGAAGATGAATTCAAGGTTTACAGTACAGTTATGCGGAGATTTGCCGCAGTATTCTGTGCAGAGGATTGTATCATTGAAAAAGCAGAAATAAAGATTGATTTAGAAGGACTTGAGGAATTTTCATTAAAAGGAAATGTTATAGTTGAGGCAGGCTGGACAAAATATGATACTTATACCAAAAAGGATAAAATGCTTCCCAAGCTTTCAAGGGGCGATATTATAAATACAGCTTTTAAGCCGCTTGAAAAAGAAACAAGTCCGCCAAAGCATTATACAATCGAAACGCTTAACAATTATCTTAAAAATCCTTTCAGAGAGGACAAGCAGAATATAGACAACGAAGATGACACAGAGGAATACAAAGCAATTTTTGAAGGTTTGGAGCTTGGCACAGAGGCAACCCGTACCGGAATAATAGATAACGCGCAGAAAAGCGGATATATTGCACTTAAAAAAGATGTTTATACGATATTGCCTGACGGTGAGTTCTTGATTGAAGCGTTAATCAGAATGGGTATAAGCATGGATAAATATAAAACTGCTGAACTTGGAAAAGCGCTTAAAAAAGTTTTCAGAGGCGAAATTACCGTTGATGACAGCGTGTTTATTGCCAAAAAAGAAATTGCAGAGGTTTTTGATAAAAAAGAAAACCCACCCGAAACTGATACAGATGACGGCTTTATGGGTGATTATGTCGGGAAGTGTCCGATGTGCAAAAACGATGTTGTAAGAACGAAATTCGGCTACGGCTGCAGCGGTTATAAAGAAGGCTGCAAATTTGGTTTTGGAAATTACATATGCAACCGTACAATATCTCTTTTAAATGCAAAAACGCTTTTAGATACAGGAAAAACTCATAAAATACAAGGATTTATCTCAAAGAAAACAGGTAAAAGCTTTGATGCTTATTTGAAGCTTGATGAAGGAAAAGTGGTTTTTTCTTTTGAAAACTAATATAAAAACTGTTGTGATTAGTTCTGAAAAATCCATATTGTTCGGAAAATCCATTTACATTTAAATTGATACATGTTATAATCTTTCTATAATTTTATACAAAAAGGAGATTTAACATGAAAAAAATCTTATCACTTATTTTAACACTTGTAGTTGGATTTTCCAGCATGAGCTTTAGTTTAGCGTTCGCTGAAGATGCAATTACAGTAACCATTGACGATGTGGTGCAGAGCTATGAAGTTTCACCTGTCATCAAAGACGGAAGAGCTCTTGTTCCTGTAAGAGCAATTTTTGAATCACTCGGTGCAAAAGTAGAGTGGGACGGAGAAGCACGGACAGTTACGGGAAAAACAGACGACATAACGGTTGTACTTGCGATAGACAGTACCGAGGCAACAGTAAATGACGAAAAGACAAGCTTGGATGTACCTGCACAGATTATAGACTCCTATACATTTGTTCCTGCAAGATTTGTGTCAGAAGCATTAAAATATGATGTTGAATGGATAGCTGATACAAAAACTGTTGCTATTACAACAGGAAAACCAAAATTAATAAGTACATTGCCTGAAACAGCGGCACAGGAGGCTGTAATAAAAAGAGCAAGAATGATGGCTGATTTTACATGGACTCCTGTTGCAACAATTCCAACAAGAAAATCATCTGTTTTAAGTGTATTTGAGCCCGGTAAAGAATATACGGGAATAATTTATTCTTCAAACGCGGTAAATAGTAAGCCTATCGGCCATTATACCTCTTTTGAAACATATTTGACAGCATTGGCTAACCCTGACAGCGTTATGTACACAAAGACCCTTTCTTCACAAATGACTGCTGATGCATATTACGGAATGGTTTGTAATGAATTTGTCCGTTATTGCCTTGGAATAAAAGAAAGATATGATGTAAATAATTTCTTTTCAATTCCCGGTATGAAAGTGGTAAAAGAAAAGGGCGAATATACTGTTGATGAAATAAAATTGTGCGATATTTTAATATACTACACAGGACCCGGAAAAGGACATGTTACTATAGTAACAGATATATTAAAGGACGAGGAAGGAAATGTTGCAAAGATTGAGGTTTCAGAGTCCACACCTCCACTTGCACGCCGCATAAGCTATACTCCTGAAGAGTTTTATAAAAAATGGGAAAAATACAGACTTGGCAGATATGAATATTTAGAAAATGTACCTTTGTTTGATGAAGAAGAATGGAAATTACTTTATGAAAGTGATTTAGCGACAAGATTACCTAAAGTAGCTGTTAATTTTGGTAATAAAGCTAATTACCCATACGGAGAAGAAACTTTAATCTCTGTATTTGATGAGGGTGAAAATGTTGTTCAGGTTTATAAAGACGGAGAGCTTTTGTCTGAAACAAAAACAAGCGGTCGTGCCCGTTTTGCACAGATTTACGGAAAAGGCCGTTATCAGGTAAAGCTTAAAGATAGCGAGGAATATGTTGAATTTTGCGTTTGTAAGCCTGAAATATCCTTTACATTTACCGAAGACACAATTTCAGTAAAAGCATCATCAGGGGATGATTTCAGCAAAATTTCATATCTTGAATTCAGAGACCCTTATAATGCAACTGTAGTTGCAGAGGTTAATTTGACAGAAGAAGAAAAAGAATCAGGTGAATTTACAAGGGAAATTATAAAATCATCACATCCTCATACCGCTTTTCAAATACATTTTGAAAATGAATACGGTATGTGGACACATGAAATGATAGTTATAGAATAATAAAATAATATAGTATAAAATTATAGGCTGTTTAAAAATTACAATTAATTTTTAAACAGCCTCTTTTTTTAGCAGTTTATTTTTTAATTAAAAAAACTTAGATACATATCCCTGAATCCAAAGAATAAGAACTATCGCAGGGAGGAAGTATTTCACATAAATGCGTACAGCTTTAGGAAATTTAATTCCCTTACCCTTGTTTGCTTCGTTAAGAAAGTTATCCCATCCCCAGCCGTATTTATTCCAGCAGCAGAAAAGCACATAAACGATTGAGCCGAGAGGTAAAAGGTTATTGCTTACGATAAAATCTTCAAGGTCAAGTACATTTGAGCCCGCACCCAAAGGTGTGAAGCCTGATAAAGCATTAAAGCCAAGTGCACAAGGCAAAGAAAGAAGAATAACAAGTATAGTATTTATTAAACAAGCCTTCCTTCTGCTCCAGCCTTTTGAGTCCATTGCAAAAGAAACGATGTTTTCAAATACGGCAATAACTGTTGACATAGCGGCAAACACCATAAATAAGAAGAAAAGTGTTCCCCATATTCTTCCGCCTGTCATATTTGCAAATACAACGGGAAGTGTTTCAAATATAAGCCCCGGTCCCTGTCCCGGATCAATTCCGTATGCAAAGCATGACGGAATAATTATAAGACCGGCAGTGAACGCAACAAAGGTATCAAGAGAAGCGATTGACATGGATTCGCCAAGAAGTCTGCGGTCATCTTTGATGTAGCTTCCGAAAATTGCCATTGAGCCAATACCGATTGAAAGTGTAAAGAATGACTGACCGAGTGCGGCAAATACTATTTCACCAAAACTATGATCAGCAACGCTTTTTAAATTTGGAATAAAATAATACTTAACGCCTTCCAATGCACCCGGAAGTGTTACAGCGTGAACTGCAAGAAGTACAATTATCGCAAAAAGAGCAATCATCATAACCTTTGTTATTCTTTCAACACCTTTTTCTAAACCGAGCGAGCAGATAAGAAAACCAAGAACGGTAGTGAAAATCATAAAGCCAACGAGTATGCCGGCATTCTGATTCATCTGACCGAACTGTGAGGTGATTGCATCGGTTGTTTTTCCCATAAAATCTCCTCTTAAGCTTTTAAAGAAATATGCAAACATCCAGCCGGTAACGGTTGTGTAAAACATCATAAGAAGGTAGTTACCAATAACACCTATTTTTCCGAAATAGTGCCATTTTGTGCCTTTTGGTTCAAGCTCTTCAAATGATTTTGCAATGCTTTTTTTACTTGCACGACCAACTGAAAACTCCATTGTCATAATCGGAAGTCCGAATATAACAAGGAATAAGAGATATATAAGTATAAAAAGTGCACCACCGTATTCGCCTACGATGTAAGGAAAACGCCATACATTTCCGAGTCCGATAGCACAGCCTGCAGAGATAAGAAGAAAACCTAATCTCGAACTGAATTTTTCTCTTTCCATAAAAAATTCTCCTTTTTGTGTTTTATTTGTGAATTTTCATACTGAATTATACCACATTTTAATCTATTTGGCAAGTATTTTTTGTGTAAATACTTTTTTTCATTTTTGTATTGAAAAAAAGAAAAAAATATTGTATAATATTTTTATCAGAATGATTTAGCTTTAATTTAATTAAAAACAGGAGAAATATTATGAAGAAGAAATTGTACAAATCTGATATGGATAAAAAATTATGTGGAGTATGCGGCGGTATAGCCGAATATTTTGATATCGACTCTACTATTGTTCGTTTGGCATGGGTTGCGTTTACGCTCCTTGGTGGCAGCGGAATTCTTGCGTATATTATTGCGGCAATAGTTATGCCCGATATAAATAAACAATAGTTTTTTTATTTTCTAAGTAGAAAATTTGC
>CAZZPN010000001.1:0-9426 GCA_964655495.1 uncultured Oscillospiraceae bacterium | reverse complement strand
CGAAAAAGAGATAAAAACGCCTGATTGTGAAAGTGGTATTATAAAGGAATTTGAAAGAATTTCTCCGGTTAAATACATATTAACTCCGAAAAATGAGTTTGTGATTGATTTTGGGCGAACTATTAACGGATATGCAGAAATAAAGATTAAGGGCAGAGAAGGGGACAGAGTAGTTGTCCGCTACTGTGAATTTTTAGATGATGACGGAAACTTCAGCACAGAAAATAAAGGTACAAAAGCCACAAAAGGTACAAAAGATAACTCTCTTACATATATATTAAATGGAACAAAAGAAGAAACTTTAAAGCCGGACATTTCTGAGTTATACCGATTCAGATATATTTGTTTAGAGGAATTTCCGCTTGAAAATGTGGGGGACGATACTTCCTTTACTGCTATATGCGTACATCCTTACAGAGAAAGAAATTTTTACTTTGTTTGCGGAAATGAAAAAATAAATCAGCTTTACCGTGGTATTATGTGGGAATACGAAAACGGTTTTATTGATTTTTTTGATATTGAAAAATCTTTCGATGATTTTGGACAAATATTTAAAAATGCAAGTGGGATAAGTATTGATAAAGAAAAAGGAAACGGATATAAAAACATTGTAATTGAGCCGAAAGCAGATGAAAGCTTGGGATTTGTTGAGTCTTGGGTAAAAACTGAATTTGGGAAAATTGAGCTTAAATGGTATAAAAATTCAAATGGAGTTAATTATGAGATAGAAATTCCTTCCGGTGTAACAGCGCTTTTAAAATTATCGGGCAGGAGAGTTGTAGAAGTAGAGAGTGGAAAATATATATATGTATGTAATAAGTGATAACTATAAAAAAGTACGGTGAAAATTTACCGTACTTTTTTTGTTTCTTTTATATTTTTAATTGTTTCTTTAATTGGTATCTGCGATAAAATTATTCCTGTAAAAACAAGCACACAGCCACCTATTTCTCTATTTGTCATAGAATCACCCAAAATAATCCATCCGCATATAAGTGCAAAAACAGATTCTAAACTCATAAGAAGTGAAGCGATAACGGGATTAGTATCTTTTTGTGCAATTATCTGAAGGGTGTATGCAATTCCGCTTGACATTATTCCCACATAAAGTATCGGCAGAATTGCACCTAATATTTTTGTTATATCAGGCTCTTCAAAAATAAACATAAGTATCGTATTTAAAATAGCACATGTGAAAAATTGTATGCACGACATAATAATACAGTTTACTTTTGGAGAAAATTTGTCTATAACAAGTATATGACACGAAAAAAAGATTGCACATAATATAAGAAAAACATCACTCGGCGCTAATTTAAAGGAATTATCTGTCATGCAAAGAAGATAAAGACCGATAACCCCAAGTCCGATGCTTATCCATGTTGTAAAATTTACTTTCTTTTTCAAAAACAGTCCAAGAACAGGCACTAAAAGTATGTACATCGCTGTTATAAAGCCGGCTTTTCCCGTTGAAGCACCGCTTGATATTCCTATCTGCTGAAATGCACTTGCAATAGCGAGCGCACAACCGCAGGCTATTCCGCCTGTTATTAAATCTTTTTTTGTTCCTGAAGGGGAAGCGGTATTTGTTTTTTTATCAAGAAATTTAAAAAAGAATATTATTGGTATCAAAAACAGACCGCCTACATAGGACCTTAATGCGTTGAATGTAAAAGGTGCGATTGTCTCTGCGGCAATATCCTGGGCGACAAATGCGCTTCCCCATATAAACGCTGTTATTATAAGCATTATATTTCCTCGAAGCTGTTTCATGGTTAGTTTTGTTTCTCCTGTTCTCTGTGTTTTAAAAATACATTGTGATTTTTTGATTTCATATATTTATAAAGCTCATTTGAAATTGCTACACTTCTGTGCTTTCCGCCTGTACAGCCTATTGCTATAACGAGCTGATTTTTGCCTTCTTTTATATATCTGGGAAGTAAAAATTCAATCATATCCTCAAGCTTTTTTAAAAAAGTTTTTGTTTCTTCAAAGCTTAAAACAAAATCAGACACGCATTTTTCATTTCCCGTGTGATTTTTCAGTTCCTCTATATAGTATGGGTTAGGTAAAAAGCGGACATCAAACACAAGGTCAGCATCAATGGGGATTCCGTACTTAAATCCGAAGGATTCGACATAAGTTACGATTCCCTCGTAAGTTCCGTCATCATTAAAGATGCTTTCTATCTGTTCTTTAAGCTGATTTGCTGATAAATTTGAGGTATCTATTGTGTTATCGGCAAGTTTTTGTATTTCCGATAATGTTTCTCTTTCTTCTCTTATAGCCTCAATAACTGTGTTATCGGATGATATAAGCGGATGACGGCGTCTTGTAAGGTTATATCTGTTTACCAAAGTATCGTCAGAGGCCTGTAAAAAAAGAATTTCAAAATTATATTCCGATTCTTTAAGCTTTTTTATAATATCAAAGCTTTGTGAAAACATATCTCCGCCACGAATATCGGTAACAAGTGCAACCTTTTTAAAGCCTGCCTGAATACAGATTTTAGCAAAATTTTCGATAAGGGCAGGCGGAATGTTATCCACACAGTAAAAACCCATATCCTCCATATATTTAATTGATTGCGACTTACCTGCACCTGATAAGCCTGTTACTATTACAAAACGCATAAATTACCTGCTCTTTTTTATTTTTTAATCAACTTTACTTCTGTTTCAAGCTTTACTCCGAAATTTTTCTTAACTTCATTCTGAACATGCTTTATAAGCTTTAAGACATCTTCTGTCGTTGCATTACCTTTATTTACAATAAAACCGCTGTGTTTTTCCGAAACGCACGCACCACCTATGGAGTATCCTTTAAGGTTGCAGTCCTCTATTAATTTTCCTGCGAAATAACCTTCAGGTCTTTTGAAAGTGCTGCCCGCATTGGGATAATTAAGAGGCTGTTTTTCATTTCTTTTTTCGATAAATTCAGCCATTTTTTCCTTGATTTCTGTTTTGTTGCCTTCCTGAAGTCTTAAAACGGATTTTAAAATTATATGCTTTTTATCCGAAAAAAAGCTGTGGCGATATGAAAATTCATGGTCGTCAAATTCTTTTGTCTTAATATCCATGTTTTCATCAAGATAAAAGGTTTTTACGCATACATCCTTGATTTCTCCGCCGTAAGCACCGGCATTCATATAAACTGCGCCGCCGATTGTTCCGGGACTCCCATTCAAACATTCCATTCCCGTAAGCGAATTTTCAAGAGCGACATTGCATACGGCAGCCAATCTTGCGCCTGCTTCAGCCGTTATTTCGTTTTTTAAAACAGATATATTGTTAAGGTGTGTTGTTTTAATTATTATTTTATCGAGATGACCGTCGGGGAAAAGAATGTTTGAGCCGTTTCCGATTATCTCAAAAGCTGCATTTTTGCTTTTTAAAAAACTGACAATTTTTATAAGTTCATCACTACTGTCGGGAAGGACAACACAACTGCAGGTTCCACCCGTTTTAAAAGTACAGTGTTTTGAAAGATTTTCGTTTATAAGAATGTTTTTTTCGTCTGTATAGTTTTTAAGTTCGTGAGTGTACATCACTAACTTCCTTTCGTATCATATTAACTCTGAGAAGTTTTTTTAAAATATCTATCTTCCGAGCATTGCAGCCCCGATAATTCCTGCATCATTTCCAAGTGTGCAGAGCTTTATTTCAGCATGGTCAACAAGGTCGCCGCCGTACTGAAGAGGTCTTACTGCTTCTTTTAACGGAATAAGAAGATTATCGCCTTCATAAGAAATTCCGCCGCCTATAAGAACGCATTTCGGAGCAAGGAGATTTATTACATTTGCGATACCTTCAGCAAGATATTTTATGTATCTGTCAACAACTTCCTGTGCGGCTTTATCACCAATTTTTGCAGCCAAGAACGCAGTTTTTCCCGATACCTTGCCTTCTTCTTTTGAAAGCTTGCACATAAGTGAGTCGGGATTTTTTGTGATTGCTCTTTTTGTGTCTCTTATAAGCGCCGTAGCAGATGAATAAGATTCCCAGCAGCCTTTTCTTCCGCAGGTACAATCTTCACCGTCAACCTCTATAACCATATGCCCGATTTCAGCACCGGCACACATATATCCTTCCCATATTTTATTATCTAAGATAATACCGCCGCCAACACCGGTTCCTAATGTTACAACAACAACGCTGTCATATCCTTTTGCGCCTCCGGCAACAGCCTCGCCCAAAGCGGCAACATTTGCATCATTTGAAATATATACAGGAATATCTGTGTATGCTTTTAACTTTTCTACAATAGGGAAATGGTCCATCTTGATATTGTTTGCATAAACAACTGTTCCTGTCTTTGAATCAACCGTTCCCGGAACACCTATTCCAACAGCTTTTATATCATTTTGTGAAAATCCGTTTTCTTCACATAAGCTGTTAATAACACCACCGATATTTTTCACAAGATTTTCTGTGTCTTTGGCATCTGTCGGAACGCTTTTTTTGCAGATGAGTTCACCTTTTTCGTTAACAATTCCGCCTGCTGTATTTGTTCCGCCCAAATCAATTCCTATATAATACATAATTATTTACCTCTTTTCTTTAAAATATAATCGTCAAATTTATGAGAATCTGAATTTAATATTAAATCATCAGGAAAAGCTACACTCTCAAGAAGCTTAAAAGCTTCAGCGTAATTTCCTGTATTTTTTGAATTATGTGCATCTGATGATACAACAATATTTGTTTCGTATTTTTTACACATGAGAGCAACATTGAAGCACAGCATTTCAGAACCCGGTCTCATTCCGGATAACGAGCTGTTGTTTATTTCAATAATTTTTCCACATTCCTTTGCTTTTTTTACTACTTTTTCAAAGTCGCACATATAATATGTCTGCCCGATATGACCAAGACAGTCTATAAAAGGGTTTTCTAAAGCTTTCAAATAAGTATTTGTGATATCTTTTTCACTTGCTCTTTTAAGGCAATTTGTATGTATTGCCGCAATAACCCATTTTAAACCTGCAAGGGTGGTTTTTTGAAGGTCAACTGTGCCGTTGTAGTCGGAAATGTTTACTTCAGCACCCGGATAAAAATTTATACCTTCAATTATTTTTGGAGAGCTTTTTAAAGCCTCAAAATAACTTTCTGTCGTTCCGTCATTGTACAAAGGAGCATGGTTTGTAAGACATAGTCCTTTCATTCCCAGAGTTTTTATTACATTTATATGCTCACTCAGGGTTGAAGTTGCATGACTGCTTATGATACTATGACAATGCGTCTCGATTTCTATATTATATTTTTTACATCCGCTTTTTTTAATTATCATACAGTTTCTCCTATCAGGTCGTAGCTGTCGCAATCGGTAATTCTGACATTTATATATTCGCCGATATCTGTTTTCGTGTTTGCTTTAAAGTAAACTGTTCCGTCAATTTCGGGAGAATCCATATATGTTCTTCCGAAATAAACATCGTTTATGGTGTCATATCCTTCAACAAGCACTTCGAATATCTTCCCGATTTTTTCCTTGTTCTTCAAAAGTGATACTTCGCTTTGTACCGCCATTATCTCAGCGGCACGGGCATTTTTAATTTTTTTGGACAGCTTTCCTTTTATTTTACTTGCTTTTGTGCCTTCTTCGGTTGAATAAGGAAATACACCTAACCTGTCAAAATAACTTTCTTTTACAAATTCCACAAGCTCTTTGTGTTCTTCCTCTGTTTCCGACGGAAATCCGCTTATAAGTGATGTTCTTATAACACTTTGAGGCATCATTTTCTTTATTTTTTTAAGGAGAGAAATAATTTCTTCTTTTGTGGTTTTTCTGTTCATAAGAGACAAAATTCTGTTATTTATATGCTGAATCGGAATATCAAAATAGGGAAGTACCTTTTTTGAGTTTTTAATTTCAGTTAAAAGCTCATCTGTTATCGCTTCGGGGTAAAGGTAGTGAATACGAATCCATTTTATGAATTCTGTCTTATCAAGCTCTCTTATAAGCTCGGGAAGCTTTTTTTCTTTATAAAGGTCAAGTCCGTATCTTGAAGTGTCCTGAGCTATAACGATAATCTCTGTAACTGAATTTTCGGAAAGCCATTTTGCTTCTTGGATTACTTTTTCCATAGGCTCGGACACAAATTTTCCTCTTATTTTCGGAATTGTGCAATAAGAACAGCCGTTTGAACAGCCGTCGGCTATTTTTAGATAAGAATAATAAAACGGTGTTGTAAGTGTTCTTTCAGATGCACAGGAAGGAGATAGCTTTTTAGTTTCATACCATGTGGATTTTTTTCCTTTTACAGCCTCATATACTGCGTCGGTTATTTTATCTGTATCAAAAATACCCACTACTGCATCCACTTCAGGTATATTTTCCATTATTTCTTCTTTGTACCTCTGCGCAAGGCATCCTGCAACTATAACCTTTTTTCCGCTTTCAACGGCATTTAAAATTTCGCCGATTGCTTCTGTTTTTGCATCTTCAATAAATCCGCAGGTGTTTATGATTATAACATCCGCTTTTTCTTCCGTGTCAACAGGAATTGCTCCAGAATCAATAAGAGAGCTAATCATTCTCTCTCCGTCAACTCTGTTTTTTGAACAGCCGAGCTGTATAAATAAAAAATGTATGCCTTTAATATTCTTCATAGTTATATTCACATTCCTTAAAATTTTCTATTGCCTCTTTTATATGAGAAAAGCTGTATCCTTTTGTAAGGAGCTTGGTTATAATTTTTTTTGTATCGGTATTGGCTTTGAGAAGCTTTTCTACAAGAAGGTGTGCATTTTTTCTTTCAAGCTCCATATCAAAATCTTCGTCTGTCGCAGTTATCCCTTTTAAATAAAGCTCCTGCTTTATCTTTTTATGACCTGTTTTTTTATAGGTTTGTGCAGAAAAAATATATCTTTCTTTATAATCATCATCAGATATAAGTCCGTTTTCGGTAAGCTTTTTTATTATTTTTTCAGTTGTTACTTCAGGACAATCCCGTTTTCTTAGCTTTTCTTCCAATGATTTTTTTGTATAAGAATTTTTTGATAATATGTTAAGACAGTAATTATAATTCTCTTTTTCTGTGCATCTTTTTTGAAAAGAAAGCATATCTTCGATTTCTATTCCGTCATAAAGTCCTTCGTTTACAAAGGTATATTCCGAAACAGAAAAAAGATATTCACCGTCGCCAAATACGCTGAATCTTTTTTTATTCTTTTCCTGTCTTCTAAAATTAAGCTTCATACTGCCTCTTTCGCCGTTTAAGATATTATTTATTAATTATACTATAAATTCAGCTTTTTTTCAAGTCTTTTTCAGCATTTTCTGTACATTTTTTGTACATATTTTGAAAATTGACATCAAAAAAAGAAAAAAACAAATAAAAAAGATAAAAAAACTTTACAAATTACCATATTAATGGTACAATATTGTATAAAGATATCTAAAAAAGAAAGAGTTTTTAAAATGGAAAAAAGTACAGGAAGTATAAAATGCAAATGCGTGATTGTAGCAGGCGGTAAAGGACTTCGTATGGGCTCAAAAGTAAAGAAACAGTTTTTGAGCGTAAAGGGAGAAATGATAATTGTTACAACCATAAAGGCGATTTCAAAAAGTAAATATGTTGACGGAATAATTGTTGTTACAGGTAAAGACGATATAGGTTTTATAGAAAAAGCTGTCAGGGATTACGGACTTTCAAAGGTCGAAAAAGTAGTTTGCGGCGGTGATACAAGAAGCGAGTCAGTAAAAAACGGACTTATGAATGTAGGGGAATGTGATATTGTTGCAATTCATGACGGTGTGCGTCCGATGGTAGAGGAAGATTGCATCAATAAATGTATTGAAGATGCGTTTTTATACGGTGCGAGCGCACTTGGAATTTCACCTAAAGATACTATAAAAGTAGTTGAGAATAATGAGATTTCTCATACTCTTGACAGAAGCTCGCTTTGCAGTATTCAGACACCTCAATGCTTTAAATGCAGCATTATTAACGAAGCTTATGAAAACTTTAATCCTGACTTCACGGATGACTGCGCTCAGGTTGAAGCGCTCGGCTATAAAGTACATATAACCGAAGGCAGCTATAAAAATATAAAAATAACAACTCCTGAGGATATACAGATAATGACTCTTTATATGGATTATCACCATTCCGGAATTATAAAAATGCTCAAAAACTTTAAATTCAGATTGCATCTTCGGAAAGATAAAAAATAATAAAAGGAGAAAAAATAAAATGAGAATTGGTTATGGTTATGATGTTCATAAGCTGACAAAGGACAGAAAACTTATACTTGGTGGAGTTACAATAGAACATGAGTTGGGGCTGCTTGGACATAGTGATGCCGATGTACTTGTTCATGCACTTATGGATGCACTTTTAGGTGCTCTTTCTCTTGGAGATATAGGTCAGCTTTTTCCTGATAATGACGAAAAGTACAAAGGCGCTGACAGTATGATGCTTCTTAAAAAAGTATATGAAATCGTGAAAGAAAACGGATATGAGCTTTCAAATCTTGATTCAACAATCTGTGCGCAAAAGCCAAAACTAATGCCTCACATTTTAAAAATGAGAGAAAATATTGCAAAAACACTTTCCTGCGATATAAGCTGTGTCAGCATAAAAGCGACAACTACGGAAAAGCTTGGCTTCGAAGGAAGGGAAGAAGGAATAAGTGCAACCTGTGTATGTTTACTAAAAAAGAAAGCTGAATGAAAATTTTTAAAACTTTTTAAAGCGAAAATATTTTAAAAAACTTGTTGACAAGTTTATAATTTAGTGGTATTATTAATAATGTACGATTATGTATTCTATTGAGAAAAGGGGAGTAAAAATGGAGAAAATTTTTACAGTCAATAATATTATAGACATTCTTTTAAGAAGATTATGGCTTATCGTGCTTCTTGTTTGTCTCGGAGGAGGTATTGCATATACTTATTCTTCTTTTATTGTACAGCCAAAATATACGGCTTCTGTTACAATGTATGTTTATAATCAGAATCCGCAGCAGCAGACTATGACAGCAGGCGACTTTACACTTTCTCAGAAGCTTGTTGATACATATATGGTTATTCTTAAGAGTAATCATGTTTTAGACAAGGTTTCTGACCAGATAAAAGAGCAAAATATAAATTATTCTGCAAGTGCAATCAAAAATATGATTACTGCCGAAGCAGTTAATGATACAGAGGTTTTTAAGGTTTCAGTTTCTTCACACGATAAAGCTCATTCAAAGATAATTGCTGATACAATTGCACAGATTGCGCCGGAAGAAATTATCCGTGTTGTTAAGGCAGGTTCGGTTGAAATAGTTGACAATGCAGAACTACCAAAAACCTTTACTTATCCGAACATTTCAGGAAATACCATTACAGGTATTATTTTAGGACTTGTTTTTGCGTGTGCATTTGCTATAATTTTAGAGCTTATGAATACATCTGTTAAAGGCAGAGAGGACCTTACAG